>NZ_JACARS010000067.1:0-3995 GCF_013386485.1 Pseudomonas sp. P7758
GCCCGCTCCCACACTGACCGCGTTACCCACTTGGAAGCGGTTAAACCCTGGCGGCAAACACCGCCTGATGCGCCCGGCACTGCTCGGCCGTCAACATGAACACGCCATGCCCGCCGCGCTGGAACTCCAGCCAGGCGAAGTCCACTTCGGGGTACAACGCCTCGACGTGAACCTGGCTGTTGCCCACCTCGACAATCAACAGGCCCTTCTCGGTCAAGTGATCTGCCGCCTCGGCCAGCATCCGCCGAACCAGGTTCAAGCCGTCGTCACCGCAGGCCAGGCCCAGCTCCGGCTCGTGTTGGTATTCATCCGGCATGTCGGCAAAGTCTTCGGCGTCGACATACGGCGGGTTGGACACGATCAGGTCAAAACGCTGGCCCGGCAAACCATCAAAGCCGTCGCCCTGAACGGTATACACGCGCTCATCGACGCCATGGCGCTCGATGTTCTGGTTGGCCACCTCCAGCGCTTCGAAGGACAGGTCGCCCAGTACCACTTCGGCGTCCTGGAACTCGTAGGCGCAGGCAATACCGATGCAACCGGAACCGGTGCACAGGTCCAGAATGCGCGCCGGCGGTGTGCCCAGCCACGGTTCGAAGCGGTTTTCGATCAGTTCGCCAATCGGTGAGCGGGGAATCAATACACGCTCATCAACGATAAACGACATGCCGCAGAACCAGGCTTCCTTCAACAGGTAAGCGGTCGGCACACGCTCGTGGATACGGCGGTGCAGCAACCGTTGCACGTGGGAGATTTCCTCTTCTTCCAGGTTGCAATCCAGGTAACTGTCGGCAATTTCCCATGGCAGGTGCAAGGCGCCGAGCACCAGTTGCCGGGCTTCGTCCCAGGCGTTGTCGGTGCCATGGCCAAAAAACAGGTCTTCCCCATGGAAACGGCTGACGGCCCATCGGATGTGGTCGCGCAAGGTGCGCAGGCGGGAAGTGATCACGGGGGCAAGCTCCTGGAAAAAACGACCGGCGATTCTAACAGTCTTAAGCTGTACCGACGATGTACGAAAAAACCCTTTGCCGCACGTCGGATTTCATCTTAAACGTGGTTTTTGCCTAAACGTAGTGCCCTATTGACATCGCTGCACGCCAACAACGGCGTACCTTACGATGGTAGCGATTCACAGAAGCGCTCAGCCAGAGGACAATGTCACAAAAGCCCCACTCACAGGAGCCCCAGAATGTCCGTTCCAAAGACGATGTTTCAACTCAGCGGTCGTGGTTACGCAGCGGCGAACCTGAACCATGCGACCCTCGTGATCATCGACGCCCAGAAGGAATACCTCAGTGGTCCCCTCGCCCTCTCGGGCATGGACGCTGCTGTCGAAAATATCAAGCAACTGGCGGCTGCCGCGCGCAACGCCGGGCGCCCGATCGTGCATGTGCGCCACCTGGGCACTGTCGGCGGGTTGTTTGACCCTCAGGGCGAGCGCGGTGAGTTCATTCCTGGCCTTGAGCCACAGGCCGACGAAACCATCATCGGCAAGCTGCTGCCCAGCGCCTTCCACGGCACCGGCCTGGAGAAACACCTGCAAGACCTCGGTTCCCTGGACCTGATCGTCTGCGGCTTCATGAGCCACTCCAGCGTCAGCACCACGGTGCGTGCGGCAAAAAACCTGGGCTTTCGCTGCACCCTGGTGGAAGACGCCTGCGCCACCCGCGACCTGCCTTACAAGGGCGGCATCCTCAGCGCCGACCACGTGCAGCAGACTGAAATGGCCATCATGGCTGACAACTTCGCCACCCTCGCCTTGACCAAAGATCTGATCTGATCGACCTTCGATGAGCGGGTAGCCGCCCGCTCATCCGCAAATACCTGTCATTTGCTGCAATTGCCTCTGTACCCGGAACAACCTGTGTATCTTCCGGTCGAAGGGCCGATACCCTGGAGGAAAGGTCGGAATGAAGATATCCGATGGTTTTGATGCTCGTCGCTTGCGCCCCAAGGGCCCGAGCAACTGGCGTCTGCGCATCGGCGCCGGCTTTGCCGCGCTGTTGGCGATAGGTGGCGTACTACTGGCAATTGCTGGCGGCGCTGGTTTGGTTGGACACTCACCGGCCCTGGGCGAGCTGAATGCCAGCCCTGGCGGTTCTGCAATACTCTTGGTCATCGGCCTGCTGGTGCTGTGGTTCGGCGTATGGCTGTGGCGCCGTTGCCGTCGGCGCATGCGCCAACCGCTGTCACTGAACATCGCTTCGCACCTGATGAAAAAGCACGACTGATGGCGTACAGATAGCGTTTGTTGCGCATCAAGCCGCCGCGATTAGGTAAACTGCCCGCCCTTCGCGGAGGCTGACATGCAAGACGACGATTTTTCCCTATTCAAGAACGAGCTGCGCGGCGTCAAGCCGATCAAGCATGATCGCGCCGACACCGGCAAACCCAAGACCGATCGCGCCCAGATCGCCAAGCTGCGCCAGGCCGCGACCGTGCGCACGGACGCCACCACCGTGGACGGCCTGTCGGATCAATTCGTTATCGATGTAGGTCCCGAAGACGAGTTGATGTGGGCCCGCGACGGCGTGCAGGAAAGCCAGATGCGCAAGCTCAAGGTCGGCCAGATCCCGTTCGAGGGTAGTCTCGACCTGCACGGCATGACCGTCGAAAAAGCCCGCGAAACCCTCTGGGCGTTCCTCGCCGAAGCCACCAAATTCGAAATCCGCTGCGTGCGCGTCACCCACGGCAAGGCCGTGCGCCTGGACGGCAAGCGGCCGATGATCAAAAGCCACGTCAACACCTGGTTGCGCCAGCACTCCCAGGTGCTGGGTTTTACCTCATGCCAGCCACGTCACGGCGGCGCTGGGGCGGTGTATGTGATGCTCAAGCGCACCATGATGGAAGGCCGCGACGAGTAACAAGTGCCATCGTCAGGCTTGCAGCGATGTGTTGGCCGCCGTACCCTTGCCCTTTGCGAAAATCCAACTAGGTAGTTTCATGTCCCTGGAACAGAATTACACCGCGATTCTCGGCCAACTCGGCGAGGACGTTTCCCGCGAGGGCCTGCTCGACACGCCAAAACGTGCCGCCAAGGCCATGCAGTATCTCTGCCGCGGTTATGAACAGACCCTCGAAGAAGTCACCAACGGTGCCTTGTTCAGCTCTGACAACAGCGAAATGGTGCTGGTCAAGGACATCGAGTTGTACTCGCTGTGCGAACACCACCTGCTGCCGTTCATCGGCAAGGCTCACGTCGCGTATATCCCGAGCGGCAAAGTGCTGGGCCTGTCGAAGGTCGCGCGTATCGTCGATATGTATGCCCGCCGCCTGCAGATCCAGGAAAACCTCAGCCGCCAGATCGCCGATGCGGTCCAGCAGGTCACCGGCGCCCTGGGCGTTGCAGTGGTGATCGAGGCCAAGCACATGTGCATGATGATGCGCGGTGTGGAGAAGCAGAATTCGTCGATGATCACGTCGGTGATGCTGGGTGAGTTCCGCGAAAACGCGGCGACCCGCAGCGAGTTTCTCAGCCTGATCAAGTAATACGCGGCACCTGGAAAAACCGGCGTTCATCGCCGGTTTTTTTTCGCCTGTGAAAAATCAGGTAAGCTGCGCCCCCTTAAGTCTAGGGCAAGAGGTTTCAGCCATGTTCGTCAAAGCACTTCGAGTGGGCCTCGGCCACGTCATCATCGCCGGCGACTTCCTGACCCGTCCGCGCAAAAAGCAGCGCCCTGCCGAACAACAGGCGCAGGTGAACGCAGCGGCCAAGGACCTGACCCTGTATCAATTCCACGCCTGCCCGTTCTGCGTGAAGACCCGCCGCACCCTGCACCGCCTGAACGTGCCGGTGGCCTTGAAGGATGCGAAGAACAACGAGCAGGACCGCCAGACCCTGCTGGAGCAAGGCGGCAAGATCAAGGTGCCATGCCTGCGCATCGAAGAGAACGGCCAGACCACCTGGATGTACGACTCCAAGGTGATCATCGATTACCTCGACAAGCGGTTTGCGGCGGTCTGACAAACAGCGAGGATCCAGTGTGGGAGCGGGC
>NZ_JACARS010000068.1:0-15869 GCF_013386485.1 Pseudomonas sp. P7758
GCAGCAACGGATATGTACACGGTCCATTACAACCAACTCAAACCCCACACAACGAACGCAGCAACCCGGTATCCAGATGCCGCTCTACCAAGTCCGCCAACCGCTCAATATCCCGCTCCCGCAACCCGTGATAATCCACCTCCTGCACATCCTCCAACCCCGCCCACCGCAACAACGCACTACACGCAGCCGGCGTCTCAAACACCCCGTGCAGATAGGTCCCGAGAACCTGCCCATCCTCACTCTGAGCCCCATCCAGGCGCCCATCGTCCAACTGCACCGCAGCCCGCACCAAGCCAGCGCCACTGGTTACACCCGCGTGGATCTCATACCCACTCACCTCGGCCTCCTCCAGCAACAACCGCCCCCGCACGTTACGCAGCTGCTTCTCCTCCTCCAGGGTCGTACTGAACGCCAACAACCCCAGCCCAGCGCTAGAACCACAAGGCCCTTCCAACCCCAGCGGGTCGTGCACCTGCTCGCCGAGCATCTGCAACCCACCACAAATCCCCAGCACCTTCCCGCCATACCGCAAGTGCCGCGCCACGGCCGTGTCCCACCCGTTGGCCCGCAAATACGCCAAATCACTGCGCACACTCTTCGAGCCCGGCAAAATAATCAGGTCCGCCGAAGGAATCGCCTGCCCCGGCCCCACAAACTGCAAATCCACCTGCGGGTGCAAGCGCAACGGATCAAAATCCGTGTGATTACTGATCCGCGGCAACACCGGCACCACCACCTTGAGCACCTGCGCCGCCTTGTCGATCTGGCGCTGGTCGATGCCGTCCTCGGCCTCCAGGTGCAAGTCCATCACATACGGCAACACCCCCACCACCGGCTTGCCCGTGCGCGCTTCCAGCCAATCCAGCCCCGGCTGCAACAGCGCAATATCCCCGCGAAACCGGTTGATGATGAAACCTTTGACCCGCGCCTGCTCGGTCGGCGACAACAATTCCAGCGTACCCACCAGGTGCGCAAACACCCCGCCACGATTGATGTCGGCAATCAGCAGTACCGGGCAGTCCACCGCCTCGGCAAAGCCCATGTTGGCAATATCATTCGCCCGCAGGTTGATCTCGGCCGGTGAACCCGCACCCTCGACCATCACCACCGGATACGCCGCACTCAAGCGCGCGTGGGAGGCAAGCACCGCCTGCATCGCGATGGCTTTGTAATCGTGATAGGCCACCGCATTCATGGTGGTCACGGCGCGCCCATGGATAATCACCTGGGAGCCCGTGTCACTGTTAGGCTTGAGCAATACCGGGTTCATGTCGGTATGGGGCGCCAGGTTCGCGGCCTGGGCCTGCACCGCCTGGGCCCGGCCGATCTCGCCGCCTTCGGCAGTCACGGCGCTGTTGAGCGCCATGTTCTGCGGCTTGAAGGGCACCACCGGGATGCCCTGGCGCACCAGCCAGCGGCAGAGTGCGGTCACCAGCGTGCTTTTGCCGGCGTCAGAGGTGGTGCCCTGCACCATCAAGGTACTCATGAGGCTTCCTTGTAGGCCTTCAGTGCCTGTTCCAGCCGCAACCAGTCGGCCTCGGTATCCGGCAGGCCGAAACGCAGGCTGCTGTTGTCGACAAACAAGCGCAGCAGAATGCCGCGCTGGGCCATGAATTCATGCAGCTGCTCAGCCCGGTCCGTGATCATCCACTGGAACAACGCGCAGCCGCCCTGGGGCCGCAAGTCGTGGCGTTCAAGCACATCAAACAGGCGCTGGCTGGCCGATTCGCAACGCAGCCGCTGTTGCGCATGGCCGGCCGTATCGCGCAGGCATACTTGCCCAAGCACCCGCGTCGGCCCGCTGACGGCCCACGGCCCCACCTGTTCGGCGAGCAGCTTGAGCAGCTTGCGCTCGGCCAGCACGAACCCCAGCCGCACTCCGGCCAGGCCGAAGAATTTGCCGAACGAGCGCAGCACGATCAGGCCGACTTGATGGGCCTGGCCCGCCAGGCTCAGTTGCGGGGTGATGTCCATGAAGGCTTCATCCACCACCAGCCAGCCGCCGCGTTGGGCCAGGCGAGCATGCCAGTCCAGCAGGCGTTGCGGCGTCAGGCTCAGGCCGGTGGGGTTGTTGGGGTTGACCACCACCAGCACGTCGAGGCTGTCGAGGAAGAAGTCAACTTCCTGCTCCAGCACTTCGCGCACGATGTAGCCGGCGCGACGCCAGGCTTCTGCGTGTTCGGCGTAACACGGCGACAGCACACCGACCTTGCCGGCCCGGCGCAGGCGCGGCAATAACTGGATCGCGGCCTGGGAGCCGGCCACCGGCAATACATGGGGCGTGCCGTAATATTCACAGGCAGCCTGCTCCAGGCCGTCATCGTTTTCAGGCAGGCGTGCCCAGGCCCGCAGCGGGATTTCCGGAATCGGGAACGGCCACGGCGCCAGGCCGCTGGACAGGTCCAGCCAGTCTGCTTCTGGAATGCCGTACTGCATCGCCGCCTTGCGCAAGCGGCCACCGTGCTCAAGCATAAAACTCAGCCCCCACACACAGGATCAGCAACCACAGCCACACGCCGCGTTGCACCAGTTGCCAGCCACGCTCGATGGAATCCGCATCCGCCGGAGGGCCTTCGCCCAGTGGCGGGCGCTGGTGCAGCTCACCGTGATAAATCGCTGCACCGCCCAACTCCACGCCAAGGGCACCGGCACCCGCAGCCATCACCGGGCCGGCGTTGGGGCTGTCCCAGGTCGGGCCCTGGGTGCGCCAGCATTTGAGAGCCAGGCGGGTTTTGCCCAGCAGCGCGTAGGTCAACGCCACCAGGCGTGCCGGAATGTAGTTGAGCACGTCATCGATCTTTGCTGCGGCCCAGCCGAAACGCTCAAAGCGTTCATTGCGATAGCCCCACATGGCATCCAGGGTGTTGCTCAGGCGATAGAGCACCACGCCGGGCACGCCAGCGACCACAAACCAGAACAAGGCGGCAAATACCGCGTCGCTGCCGTTTTCCAGCACCGATTCGGTGGCTGCACGGGCGACTTCGGTGCGATCCAGCTCGCTGGTCTGGCGGCTCACCAGATAGCTGACACGCTTGCGGGCCTCGTCCAGATCATCACTGCGTAACGCTTGCGCCACCGGCAGCACGTGTTCGCCGAGGCTGCGCATGCCGAGGGCGCAATACAGCGCGAGGATTTCCAGGACCCAACCGATGTAAGGCGCCCACGAGAGGGCCGTGGCCAACAGGGTCAGCGGCACCACCGCAATCACCCAGGCGGTAACGCCATGGCTGCGCCAGCCACGGCCGCCGGAGTTGAAACGCTGCTCGATACGCCCGGCAAAATTACCGAACGCCACCAGCGGATGCCAGCGCCTGGGCTCGCCCAGCAGCGCATCCAGCGCCACGGCAGCGACACTCAGCAAGGCCACACTCATTGACTCACTCCCCAAACATTCTCGTACAACATGTCACTCAGCGGCCGTGGTTCGGTCCAGCCTTCGAGCTGCAACATCGGTGCCGGGTAGAACTCGGCCACCGGGCCCAGGCACAACACGGCCAACGGCTTGGCACCGGGCGGCAGGCCCAGCAGATCGGCCAGGGCCTGGGGCTCGAACAGCGAGACCCAGCCCATGCCCAGCCCTTCGACACGAGCCGCCAGCCATAGATTCTGAATCGCACAGGACAACGATGCCATGTCCATTTCCGGCAAGGTGCGGCGCCCGAAGATATGCCGCTCGCGGTCGTCCATCAAGGCAGCCACCAGCACTTCGGCGCAGTCGTTGATGCCTTCGACCTTGAGCTTCATGAACTGGTCGGAGCGCTCGCCGAGAGCCTCGGCGGTGCGTACGCGTTCTTCTTCCACTAGCTGCTGGATCTGGCCGCGCAGGTTGCGGTCGCTGATGCGGATAAAACGCCAGGGCTGCATCAAGCCGACGCTCGGCGCCTGGTGCGCGGCTTGCAGCAGGCGATGGAGCAATTGCGGCGCCACGCTGCCACCGCTGAAGTGCCGCATGTCGCGGCGTTCGGCGATAGCGCGGTAGACGGCTTCGCGGTCGGCTTCCGGAAAGGCGTTGTCAGTCATGGCCTCATCGCGGGCAAGCCCGCTCCCACAGTAGATTGCGTTTCAACTCGGTCAACTGTGGGAGCGGGCTTGCCTGCGATGGCGGTCTCAAGGCTTGGCGCAAACAAGGCAGCCACCGCCATCGGGTTGGACGGGAAATAAAAGTGCACGTAGGAAGCCGTCATCCGGCCCTGACGATAAACCGCCTCGGCACCGCGCCCGCCATTCGGGCTCAGGCCCCGGGCAATCGGCTGCCACTCGGTGCTGGTCAGCGAGTGATGGTAGGTGTGACCGCGCAAGAGACCTTCGGGCAGTTCGACGTTTTGCAGGGCCAGTGCCGCCAGACGCTTTTGCATCACGGCGTCGCCCTGGAGCAGGCCGACCAGTTCGGCACGGGTGCCGTCGACATCGGTGAGCGAGTCCAGCAGATAGAGCATGCCGCCGCATTCGGCCAGCAGTGGCTTGCCAGCAGCGTGGTGGGCGCGGATGGCGTCGAGCATCGCGGTATTTTCCGACAGCGCCTGGTGATGCAATTCCGGATAACCGCCGGGCAGGTAGAGGCTGTCAGCTTCGGGCAATGCGCGGTCACGAATCGGCGAAAAGAAGCGCAGCTCGGCGCCCATCGCTCGCAACAGGTCGAGGCTGGCGCCGTAGGTAAACGCGAAGGCTTCGTCGCGGGCCACGGCGATGCGCACGCCGGCCAGCAACGGTTGGGCCTCGATCACCTCGGGCGCAGCGAATTCCACCGGCGGTGGCAGCGCTACCTCACAGCTGCTGCCCAGGGCCTGGGCGGCGGCGTCGAGGCGCAGGTCGAGGTCGTTCAATTCGCTGGCCTGCACCAGGCCAAGGTGGCGGCTGGGCAATTCGATCCCGGTTTCCCGGGACAGTGCGCCGTACCAACGCAGGCCTTCGGTCAGGCTGCCTTCAAGCAGTTGCGCATGGCGCAGCGTGCCGACGCGGTTGGCCAGCACGCCGGCAAACGGCAGGTCCGCCTGGTAACGCGCCAAGCCCAATGCCAGGGCACCGAACGTCTGGGCCATGGCCGTGCCATCGATGACCGCCAGTACCGGCACGCCAAAATGCCGCGCCAGGTCGGCGCTGGACGGCGTGCCGTCGAACAGGCCCATCACGCCTTCGATCAGGATCAGGTCGGCTTCCCCCGCCGCTTCCCACAGCAATCGGCGACTTTCCTGCTCGCCGACCATCCACATGTCCAATTGATAGACCGGCGCACCACTGGCGCGCTCGTGGATCATCGGGTCGAGAAAGTCCGGGCCGCATTTGAACACTCGCACCTTGCGCCCCAGGTTGCGGTGCAAACGGGCGAGCGCGGCGGTGACGGTGGTTTTGCCCTGGCCGGACGCCGGTGCGGCGATCAGCACAGCAGGACAGTGACGGGGCTGATTCAAAGTTCGATGCCTTTCTGCGCCTTGATACCCGCCTGGAACGCATGCTTGAGCATGCCCATTTCAGTTACGGTGTCGGCCATTTCGATCAATTCGGGTTTCGCGCCACGGCCGGTGACGAGCACGTGTTGCATCGGCGGGCGGGCCTGCAGGTCGCTGAGTACCTGGTCCAGGTCGAGGTAGCCGTGCTTGAGGGCGATGTTCAGTTCATCCAGCACCACCAGGCCGATGGCCGGGTTCTGCAGCATTTCCCGGGAGACCGCCCAGGCGGCTTCGGCGGCCACGATGTCGCGGGCGCGGTCCTGGGTTTCCCAGGTAAAACCTTCGCCCATCACGTGGAAGCGCACCTGCTCGGGGAAACGGCGGAAGAACAGTTCTTCGCCAGTGCTGTTGCGGCCCTTGATGAACTGCACCACGCCACACTGCATGCCGTGGCCCATGGCCCGGGCGAGCATGCCAAAGGCCGAGCTGCTCTTGCCTTTGCCATTGCCGGTAAGCACCAGCAGCAACCCGCACTCGTTCGGTGAATTGGCAATGCGCTCGTCAATCACGGCTTTTTTGCGCAGCATGCGCGCCAGGTGGCGTTCGTCACGATCGGGGGATTCAGTCATGGCAGCTCTCCGTTGGGGCTGGACAAAAACGGCGGGCAGGAAAAAGACACATACAGACAGCCAAGCATCGCCCACCGTGATGCTGTTGGATGGATCAGGCCGGTCTCCGGGCTCATGAGTGGCATTGGATGCCGAAGGTGCGCCTTCCCATATCGCGGGCGATACAGTGGCTTAAGGCACCGTCTTGACTCATTTACCGTTGCGGGGGCAGCGCCGGGATCGTGGCAGCACTGTAGAAAAATGCGCTCACTCACCGGCTTCCCTGTTTCACTCAGTCGGCGCGTACGCCACAGAGCACCTGAAACAAGCCGCGAAGGTTAGTGGGTTGGGGGTGGAGCGTCAATTAAAGCCGGACATGCGCGTGAACCATCGGGCCGCTGCGTGCCTCTACCGCTACAGGTATTAAGGAGAAAACCATGCACAAGACCCGACTTGCCCTACTGATCATGCTCGCCGGCACCCTCGCCGCCTGCGGCGAAAGCTCTACCCTGCAAGTGTCCGACGGCACCGGGCCCTCGCCCAAACTGCCGGAACCGAATAAAACCCTGATCCCCACGGTGAATATCGCCCCGGCCATCGGCTGGCCCGAAGGCACCAAGCCAACGGCGGCGGCAGGCACTCAAGTAGCGGCGTTTGCCGAAGGCCTGGACCATCCGCGCTGGCTGTATGTGCTGCCCAATGGCGATGTGCTGGTGGCAGAAACCAATGCGCCACCCAAGCCGGACGATTCCAAGGGTATTCGTGGCTGGGTGATGGAGAAAGTCATGGGCCGCGCCGGGGCCGCCGTGCCGAGCCCCAACCGCATCACCCTGCTGCGGGACGCCGACCACGACGGCATAGCCGAAACCCGCACGGTGTTCCTGGAGAACCTGAACTCGCCGTTCGGCATGACACTGGTGGGCAGCGACCTGTATGTGGCCGATTCGGACAAGCTGCTGCGCTTCCCCTATCAACCAGGCGAAACCTCGATCAAGGAAGCCGGCACCACGGTGACCGACTTGCCGGGCGGCAGCATCAACCATCACTGGACCAAGAACGTGGTCGCGAGCCAGGACGGCAGCAAGTTGTACGTCAGCGTGGGCTCCAACAGCAACGTCGCGGAAAACGGCCTGGAAGCCGAGCAAGGCCGCGCCGCGATCTGGGAAGTGGACCGCGCCACCGGCCAGCACCGCATCTTCGCCTCCGGCCTGCGCAACCCCAACGGCATGGCCTGGGAACCGCAAAGCGGCAAGCTGTGGACGGCGGTGAATGAGCGCGATGAAATCGGCAGCGACCTGGTGCCGGACTACATCACCTCGGTCAAGGATGGCGCGTTCTATGGCTGGCCCTTCAGTTACTACGGGCAGCACGTGGATGTGCGGGTGAGTCCGCAGAACCCGGAACTGGTAGCCAAGGCGATTGCCCCGGACTACGCGGTGGGCCCGCACACAGCCTCCTTGGGACTGACCTTTGCCGACGGCAGCAAGCTACCGGCGCAATTCAGCAATGGCGCGTTTATCGGCCAGCATGGTTCGTGGAACCGCAAGCCCCACAGTGGCTACAAGGTGATCTTCGTGCCGTTTGAAGGCGGCAAACCCAAAGGCCAGCCGGTGGATGTGCTGACCGGGTTCCTCAATAGCGATGAGAAAGCCATGGGCCGCCCGGTCGGCGTGGTGATCGACAAGCAGGGGGATTTGCTGGTGGCGGATGACGTGGGGAACAAGGTGTGGCGAGTGTCGGCGGCTAAATAGCCAGCTTCGCAAACACCGCAAAACAAATGTGGGAGCGGGCTTGCTCGCGAATGCAGTGTGTCAGTCAGCTTGTTGTCGACTGATCCACCGCATTCGCGAGCAAGCCCGCTCCCACATTTGGTTTCGTGTTTTCCTAGGGGTTTCTTGCCAGGTGCTCGGCCGGCAACACGCGCTTGGCGCTCAGGTAGGCATTCTGCCAATAAGCCTTGGACAGCGTGTCCAGCTTCACCGTACCGCCGGTTTGCGGCGCATGCACAAAGCGCCCTTCTCCCACGTAGATCCCGGCGTGGCTGACCTGCGAGCCGCCACCCGTGGCGAAGAAGATCAGGTCACCGGTCTGCAGGTTGTTTTCGCTCACGTCCTGGGCGCGCATCACGATCAGCTCGCGAGTGGTACGTGGCAAGGAGATGCCCGCCGCGTCACGGTAGACGAAACCGATCAAGCCACTGCAATCAAACCCCGAGTCCGGCGTATTGCCGCCCCAGCGATAAGGCGTGCCGACCAGGCCCAGCGCACGAAAAAGCACGTCTTCGGCCGCAGGCGAGAAACTTTGGGTGGCATAGGTGTTGAACACCGGCTTGGGCTTGACGGCCACGGGAGCAGGCGGAGGACGACTTGCGCAGGCGCTGAGCAGCGCGGCGCAAACGAGAAGAATTAGGCGGGCCGAGGTCGACATGGGCAGAACAATCCTGATCTGGATGCGGCTTTCGCTGCCGAACGTTGAAAAACAGAACGCGCAAGCAAAGCTCGCGCGATCAATTTACAACAATGTCCAGGGATTCTAGCGCTTACACGTCAAACTTCAAGTATCACTTTAACTTTACTTGCTAGCGGTAACGGTAGTCGGGGCCATCGCCAGGGCGCGCTTGGCTTCGATGAAGGTTTTGCTCCAGTAGCTGTCACCCAGGTTGTCGACTCGCACACCACCGCTGCGGCGGCTGCTGGAGTGGATAAACTGGTTGTCGCCCAGGTAGATACCGGCGTGGCTGACACGACCACGGCCAGCCGTACTAAAGAAAAGCAGATCACCGGGCTTGAGGTTGTTCCGCGCGACCAACGGTGCATCCACGTTGATCATTTCGCGGGTGGAACGCGGCAGGTTCATGCCGGCTTCTTCGCGGAACAGGTAGCCGATGAAACCGCTGCAGTCGAAACCGGCTTCAGAGGTACCGCCGAAACGGTAACGGGTACCGATCAGGGACATGCCGCGTTCGAGAATGCTGTCGGCCAGAACGGGAAGCTGGTAAGGCTTGGCGCCGGCGAAGTCGGCGAGTTCTTTTTCAGTTGCGATCTCTTCCTGATAAACAGTGGAAGACTGCGACGCAACGAATTTTGCCTGGGACTGCTGTACTGGTTTTTGCTGCTCAGCCACGTTTTGAGTGTGGGTGGCGCAACCAAACAACAGGGTAACGAGTGCGAGAGGCACGAGGGGTGCGAAGCGATTTAGCATGGGCACGACCGTGGCTGATGTGTAAAGAAGCCGAGACTATGCCTTCTATCACATCGATTTGCAAATTCAATCGTGATCTATGTGACTTCTTGTTTGGACTATGACATCTAAGCCCTTAACACCCTATACAAGCCATTTGCGTGGCCAAAACGGCCCAAACGCAGGTTTTCTGGCGCCTGTAATTTGCCGAAAGCCCCGGTTTTAAAGGGCTGGCTACCAGCCCAGGGTTTCTTTGAGGAAGGGAATAGTCAGCTTGCGCTGGGCTTGCAAGGAAGCCTGGTCGAGCTGTTCGAGCAAGTCGAACAGGGCGCTCATGCTGCGTGTACCGCGAGTGAGAATAAAATGCCCGACTTCATCGGTCAGGTGCAACCCGCGGCGCGAAGCACGCAGTTGCAGGGCCCGCAGTTTGTCTTCGTCGGACAACGGGCGCATCTGGAAAATCAGCGCCAGGGTCAGCCGCGACTTCAAGTCCGCCAGCTTCACCGGCAGCTCACGTGGCGAGGTGGAGGCGGCAATCAACAAGCGCCGGCCGCTGTCACGCAAGCGGTTGAACAGATGGAACAGTGCCTCTTCCCAATCTGCCCGCCCCGCCACTGCCTGCAAATCGTCCAGGCAGACCAGTTCGTATTGTTCAAGGTTGTCGAGGATCTCGATACCGCGGTCCAGCAGCTCCGCCAGCGGCAGGTACACCGCCGGTTCACCCATCTGTTCGAAGCGCAGGCAAGCGGCCTGTAACAAGTGGGTACGCCCCACGCCGTGCTTGCCCCAGAGGTAGATCAAGCTTTCGGTCCACCCGGCGTCGGCTTCGCAGAGCCGCTCGACATAGCCGAGTGCAGCGGCATTGGCGCCTGGGTAGTAATTGATAAAGGTGGCGTCGTCACGCAGACGCACACCTAGGGGCAGCTGAATCGGTTTCATGCTGACTGAACGGTTCCAATCGAACCGTTAGTGACCTCTGTGTAAAGTTTGCAAAGTTTATACCCGTGACGCCGGGCGCACAATGCAGCAGACCACAAGCAAAATCAAAGGTTTGCGTTAACTTGTTGGATTTGGTGAGGAATGTTTGACGCAATGGCGAAACGCCAGAGCCGATAAATGACAAACCCGGCCTTGAGCCGGGTTTGTGATGCTGCGGTTATAACTCCGGTTCGTCGGTTCCGGCGTACATGTCCGAGTCCTTGTACAAGTCGTGCACATGGCGCACCAGCACCATGATCACCGCCGCCACCGGCAGCGCCAGCAGGATGCCGGTAAAGCCGAACAGCTCGCCGCCCGCCAGGATCGCAAAGATCACCGCCACCGGGTGCAGGCCGATCCGGTCGCCCACCAGCAACGGCGTCAGCACCATGCCTTCCAGGGCCTGGCCGACCATGAACACCGCGACGATCCCGAGCATCGGGTACAGGTCGCCGTGGAACTGGAACAACCCGGCCACCAGCGCCGCACCGATACCAATCACGAAGCCCATATAAGGCACGATGGCTGCCAGGCCGGCGATCAGGCCGATCAACAGCCCCAGTTCCAGGCCGATCGCCATCAACCCCGCCGCGTAGATGATCCCCAGCGCCAGCATCACCAGCAACTGGCCACGGACGAAGGCGCCGAGCACCTCATGACACTCCTCGGCCAGAGAGACAATGCGCTCCTCACGGTCGCGCGGCAGCAGGCCGCGGATCTTGGCCATCATGATGTCCCAGTCCCGCAGCAGGTAGAACGCCACGACCGGGATCAGCACCAGGTTGGTCAGCCAGCCAATCAGCGCCAGGCTCGACGCCGTCGCCTGGCTCAGCACCACGCCGACAATGTCGGTGGTCTGGCCCATGTGCTCGCTGATGGCCGCCTTGACCTTGTCGAACTTCCAGAAGCCGTCTGCCAACCCCAGCTTGGCCTGCGCCCACGGCATGGCCGTGTGTTGCAGCCAGTCGAGCATCTGCGGCGCCAGCTCATAGAGCTTGAACAGCTGCTTGGCCAACATCGGCACCAGCACCAGGACCAGCGCCGTGATGATCAAGGTGAACAACGCAAACACCGCCACCACGCCCCAGGTACGTGACAGGCCGATCTTTTCCAGGCGATCCACCACCGGATCGAACAGGTAGGCCAGCAGTAACGCGACCAGGAACGGCGTCAGGATCGAATGCAGCAGGAACACAAAAACGCACAGCAGGACAATCCCGCCAAGCCACACCCAACGACGCGTATCCGCCATAAACCACTCCCTCTGTTATTTGCTTCCTGCTTCTATATAAGAAGGAAGAACACTTACCAATGAAAACGTAGCTGCGGCGTCGGCTCGACCGGTGCCGGTTGCGCGCCTTCTACCACCGGCTGCGGAGCCGGAGCTTCACCTGCCGGGATTTCCTGCAACTTGGCCAGGCTCAACTGGGTGCGCAGCTGCTCGGCGCTGCCATTCACCCGATAAACGATGCGAGTGCCGTCCACGCGCACTGGCTGGGCACCGAACGGTTCCAGCAGATGGCCGAGGGCGGCGTAATGCTCGAGATTCATGCCCTGCACTTCCAGCAACTGATCACTGGTGGCAGCGCCGGCCTTGACCGCAAAGCGTGGTGCCAGGCGTTCGCTGACGGCCAGCAGCACGGCGTCAGCCAATGCGGCAGTATCAGTGCCGGTGGCGGTGCCCTGCTCGCTTTTATCCCCCAGCCACAGGCGCCATTTGGCCGACCATTGGCCGCCGTCTTCGCGAGCATGCACCGCCAGCAAGGCATCGGCACCATAACGCTCGGACGCGGCGCGCAGCGGTGTGGCGTCAGGGCTTTCAAGATTCGGGGCGGTGGCGACGATTTGTTCGTCCAGGTCACCCAGCGGCAGGCGCAAAGGCAAACCACGGTGCTGGGCCGCGCGACGCAGCGGTTGGGCGACGGCCTGGCCATCACCGACCAGGCTGCTGCCTTCGACGGAATCGTTCAGCCACCAACCGAGGATCGATGGCCGATTGCTGCCCCACAGCGCCAGGCCCGCGCCACGCAACGCGCGGTCGGTGCTGACCGGGTCGAAATCCACCTGCAGGCTTTCCGGCGGGCCGGCGTCGTAGCCATACTGACTGATGATTTGTTGCGGGTCTTTGCGGATCGCCGCCAGGCCTGGGCCATCGGCGGCCTTGGCGTCGCCGGTCAGGCGGATCACCAGGGTTTGCAGGGCACGCTGGGTCGCCTGGTCGCGCTCCTGAGGAGACTGGCTGCTGACCGGCTCCAGCACCTGATAGAGACCATTGAGGGTTTCGGCATGACTCGCCAGGCTGACCAACGACAAGCAGCCCACAAAAAAATATTTACTCAGACCCATGAAAGAAGATTCCCGAACGGCAAATAAGCGGTTGGAACAGACCGCGTGAACACTGTTGAGCAAGGCTGTGACCACAGCGACCGGCAAAACATTCACAGGGTCTCGGCAAGTTTTTGTACTGTCATAACGATAGCGAGTTAAAGGCTATACCTTAATAGGGCCTGTGACCGACTCGATTAGCGATTTTTTTAACAGCTATTGCCCCTGCCCGTCGGCCCGAGGATGGCCGCTGCCCCTCAAGCCTGATAAAATCGCGCGCCTTCGCAGACCGTCAATGGCAGGCCGTGCTGAAACTTCAGGTTTCGGTACACCCGCCGCATTCGGTCGTTACCCCTGAATCCCCCCTAAAGGCCTGGATCATGAGCAAGCAACCCTCCCTGAGCTACAAGGACGCCGGTGTAGACATCGACGCCGGTGAAGCATTGGTCGAACGCATCAAGAGCGTCGCCAAGCGCACTGCGCGCCCCGAAGTCATGGGCGGCCTGGGCGGTTTTGGCGCCCTCTGCGAGATCCCGGCCGGCTACAAGCAGCCTGTATTGGTCTCCGGCACCGACGGTGTGGGCACCAAGCTGCGCCTGGCACTGAACCTGAACAAGCACGACAGCATCGGCATCGACCTGGTTGCCATGTGCGTGAACGACCTGGTGGTGTGCGGCGCCGAACCGCTGTTCTTCCTTGACTACTACGCCACCGGCAAGCTCAACGTCGAGACCGCTACCCAGGTGGTCACCGGCATTGGCGCTGGCTGCGAACTGTCCGGCTGCTCCCTGGTCGGCGGCGAAACCGCTGAAATGCCAGGCATGTACGAAGGCGAAGACTACGACCTGGCCGGTTTCTGCGTCGGCGTTGTCGAAAAATCCGAAATCATCGACGGTTCCAAGGTGGCTGCCGGTGACGCCCTGCTGGCCCTGCCATCGTCCGGCCCGCACTCCAACGGCTACTCGCTGATCCGCAAGATCATCGAAGTGTCCGGCGCCGACATCGAAACCATCCAGCTCGACGGCAAGCCCTTGACCGACCTGCTGATGGCCCCGACCCGCATCTACGTGAAGCCGTTGCTCAAGCTGATCAAGGACACCGGCGCGGTCAAGGCCATGGCCCACATCACCGGTGGCGGCCTGCTGGACAACATCCCGCGCGTACTGCCTGAAGGCGCCCAGGCGATTGTCGACGTGGCCAGCTGGCAGCGCCCGGCAGTCTTCGACTGGCTGCAAGAGAAAGGCAACGTCAACGAAACCGAGATGCACCGCGTGCTGAACTGCGGCGTGGGCATGGTCATCTGCGTGGCTCAAGAGCACGTTGAAAGCGCGCTGAACGTATTGCGTGAAGCCGGCGAACAGCCTTGGGTCATCGGCCAGATCGCTACCGCCCCTGAAGGCGCGGCTCAGGTTGAACTGAAGAACCTTAAGGCGCACTGATGCCTGCAACCTGTGATGTCGTGGTGCTGCTCTCCGGCACCGGCAGTAACTTGCAGGCCCTGATCGACAGCACGCGCGCCGACGACAGCCCGGTGCGCATCGCTGCGGTGATTTCCAACCGCAGCGACGCCTACGGCCTGCAACGCGCCAGGGACGCAGGTATCGACACCCGCTCCCTGGATCACAAGGCTTTTGAAGGCCGCGAGGCCTTCGACAGCGCCTTGATCGAACTGATCGACGCCTTCAACCCCAAACTCGTGGTACTGGCCGGCTTCATGCGCATTCTCAGCGCTGACTTCGTGCGTCACTACAACGGGCGTCTGCTGAATATCCACCCGTCCCTGCTGCCAAAATACAAAGGGTTACACACCCACCAGCGTGCCCTGGAGGCCGGCGACACCGAGCACGGCTGCAGCGTGCACTTTGTCACCGAGGAACTCGATGGCGGGCCTCTGGTCGTACAGGCAGTAGTTCCGGTAGAGTCTGCGGACTCTGCGCAGACGCTTGCGCAACGGGTTCACACCCAGGAACACAGGATTTACCCGCTGGCTGTTCGCTGGTTCGCTGAGGGACGGTTGATTCTTGGCGACCACGGTGCATTATTGGACGGTCAGTTACTTGCGGCCAGCGGCCACTTGATTCGAACCTAGGAGACTTTATGCGTCGCGCCCTGCTCTTCGCTTTTGCGCTGTTCGCCTTGCCTGCCGTGCAAGCGGCAGACCTTCACCCTTTCTCCGCCAGCTACACCGCCGACTGGAAACAGTTGCCCATGAGTGGTTCGGCAGAACGCAGCCTGACCAAGAATGACAACGGCAGCTGGACCTTGAATTTCAAGGCTTCCATGATGATCGCCAGCCTGACTGAAACCAGCGTGATCCGCTTCGACAAAGACGCCCTGCAACCGGTGAGCTACACCTTCGAACGCGGTGGCCTGGGCAAGACGAAGAAGATCAACCTCGACTTCGATCAGACGGCCAAGAAAGTCACCGGCTTTGAAAACAAGGACCCGGTCAACGTGGCCCTTCAAAGCGGCATGCTCGACAAGTCGACCTACCAGTTGGCATTGCAGCGCGATGTGGCAGCCGGCAAGAAAAGCATGAGCTACAACGTCGTCGAAGGCACTGATGTCGATACCTACGACTTCCGCGTGATCGGCCCGGAAAAGGTCCAGACCAAAGCCGGCTCCATCGATGCGATCAAGGTCGAGCGCGTGCGTGACCCGACTCAAAGCAAGCGCATTACCCAAATGTGGTTTGCCAAGGACTGGGGCGGCATCCTGGTTGCCCTGCGCCAGGTCGAGACTGACGGCAAGGAATACAACATCATGCTGCAAGACGGTACCGTTGACGGCAAGGCTGTCAAAGGCAGCTGATCCTCTGCGCAATGAAAGAGCCTCGCGTACGCGGGGCTTTTTTTCGCCTGTCGCCTGACGCCAACATGAAACTTTTGTCATAAAACTCAGCGCCCTGCGACGCAATGTCGCGGTTTCCGTGGGCTCGCGGGATTACTCCAGTTTCTGTAAAGGTGTGTTGCAATTCCTGGTTATTTACTTAGCAAGCTAACAAATCATATAACAAAGGCCTGCGACGCCTTGCCGCAGATCAACCAGAGATTGGAGCAAGCAGATGACTGTAAAAGTAACTGAACGCGACGATGAACATATGTCCCATGAAGCAGTAGCCCACGGGATTCACATCTGGGATGTACACCAGCAAGACCTGCTGGTCGGCATGTTTCACGACGAGACCGAAGCTCATAATTATAAAAACGAGCTCGAGACCCTTGAGATGAAACGCCAGGCGCAAAGCTCCTGAAACTCTGAAATCCTGTAGATAACCAGCCCCACGCAGCTGGAGTGTCTATAAACACAAACCCCGCCTTTTGAGCGGGGTTTGTGTTTTTTTGGGTTTGGGATTTTGGGGGCGCTTCGCGCCCCAGCGGGAGCAAGC
>NZ_JACARS010000068.1:15896-84505 GCF_013386485.1 Pseudomonas sp. P7758
AAGCTCCCTCGCCACAACAAGCCGTCTCGCCACAATGTGTGTTTCTAACGCATTACCACATCAGGTCATCAGGGATCTGGTAGGCGGCGTACGGATCATCCTCATCCGGCACCTGGCTTTCGGTCAGCACGTTCATCTGGACGATGCGCTCCGGCGCCCGCTCCTGGATCTTCAGCGCGGCTTCGCGCGGGATCACCTCGTAACCGCCACCGTGATGCACGATCGCCAGGGAGCCGTTGCTCAGCTTGTTACGCATCAGCGTGTTGACCGACAGGCGCTTGACCTTCTTGTCATCCACGAAGTTGTAGTAGTCCTCGGTGGTCAGCTTGGGCAGGCGCGAGGTTTCGATCAATTGCTTGACCTGCGCAACGCGGGCCTTGGCCTCGGCCTTTTCTTGCTGCTGACGGTTCAGCTCCTGGTCGCGCTTGACCTTCTCGGCATGCGCCTGGATGGCCAGGCGCGCCTGGCTGTCGTCCGCTTCGGCCTGGCCTTTATGCACCAGGCGCTGCTGTTTCTGTTTCTCTTTGCCGACCTGCTTGGCCTGCTTTTGGTTGACCAGACCTGCTTTGAGCAACTGGTCGCGAAGGGAAATGCTCATGGTGCTTACTCACTTGGGCAACGGCTCAGCCGCAGCTGGACAGATTCTTTTCCTGGCGTTTGGCTTCGCCCCACAGGGCGTCCAACTCTTCGAGGGTGCAATCTTCTATGGGACGGTGGGTCTCGCGCAATGCCTGTTCGATAAATCGGAAACGTCGTTCGAATTTAGCGTTGGCTAAACGCAAGGCTGCTTCCGGGTCGACCTGGAGGTGACGGGCCAGGTTGACCGCCGCAAACAGCAGGTCACCTACTTCATCGGCGATGGCGGCCGGGTCGTTATCGGCCATGGCTTCGAGCACTTCATCCAGCTCTTCGCGCACGTTATCCACCACGGGCAACGCGGCCGGCCAGTCGAAACCCACCTGCCCGGCGCGCTTTTGCAATTTGGCGGCGCGGGAAAGCGCCGGCAAGACCGTGGGTACATCATCCAGCAAGGACAGTTGCTCCGGTGCGTCGGATTTTTCCGCACGCTCCTCGGCCTTTATTTCTTCCCAACGCTGCTTGACCTGCTCTTCGCTCAGCTGCGGAATATCCAGCGGCGCGTACAAGTCTCCCGTGGGAAACACATGCGGGTGACGGCGAATCAACTTGCGGGTAATGCTGTCGATCACCCCAGCGAATTCGAAGCGCCCTTCTTCCCGCGCCAGCTGGCTGTAATACACCACCTGGAACAACAGGTCGCCCAACTCACCTTGCAGGTGATCAAAATCCCCGCGCTCGATCGCATCGGCGACTTCGTAGGCTTCTTCCAGGGTGTGGGGGACGATGGTGGCGTAGGTTTGTTTGATGTCCCACGGGCAACCGTATTGCGGGTCGCGCAGGCGGTTCATCAGGTGCAGCAGGTCTTCAAGTGAATACATCAGTCTCTTTCCGCAGAAGTGGGAACGCTGAGGATCAAATGTGGGAGCGGGCTTGCTCGCGAAGGCGTCGTGTCAGTTGCCTGATATTTGACAGACACACCGCCTTCGCGAGCAAGCCCGCTCCCACAGTTCAGTCCGCGCTCGTCCAGCTACTCATGGCGTGCGATTACGCCGGGTCTCAATGATGTTCGGCAACTGGGAAATACGCCCCAGCAACCGACCCAACGCGTCCAGCCCCGGAATCTCGATGGTCAGGGACATCAGCGCCGTGTTGTCCTCTTTGTTCGAGCGGGTGTTGACCGCCAGCACGTTGATCCGCTCATTGAGCAGCACCTGCGACACATCACGCAGCAGCCCGGAACGGTCGTAGGCACGAATGATGATGTCCACCGGATAGGTCAACACCGGCACCGGGCCCCAACTGACCTGGATGATCCGCTCCGGCTCGCGCCCGCCCAGTTGCAACACCGAGGCACAGTCCTGGCGGTGAATGCTCACCCCGCGGCCCTGAGTGATGTAACCGACGATGGCGTCGCCCGGCAATGGCTGGCAGCAGCCGGCCATTTGCGTCATCAGGTTGCCGACGCCCTGGATCTGGATATCGCCGCGCTTGCCCGGCTTGTAGCCGGTGGCCTTGCGTGGAATCAGTTCCAGCTGCTCGCTGCCACGCTCCGGCTCAACCAGTTGCTGGGCCAGGTTGACCAACTGCGCCAGGCGCAGATCGCCGGCACCGAGGGCGGCGAACATGTCTTCGGCGATCTTCATGTTGGCCTTTTCGGCCAGCTTGTCGAAGTCCACCTGCGGCAGGCCCAGGCGTGCCAATTCGCGCTCGAGCAAGGTCTTGCCGGCGGCGACGTTCTGGTCGCGCGCCTGCAATTTGAACCAGTGGACGATCTTCGCCCGCGCCCTGGACGTGGTGATGTAGCCCAGGTTCGGGTTCAGCCAGTCGCGGCTCGGCGTACCGTGCTTGCTGGTAATGATCTCGACCTGTTCACCGGTCTGCAGGCTGTAGTTGAGCGGCACGATGCGCCCGTTGATCTTGGCGCCACGGCAGTTGTGGCCGATCTCGGTGTGCACCCGGTACGCAAAATCCAGCGGTGTGGCGCCCTTGGGCAGGTCGATCGCGTGGCCGTCGGGGGTGAAGATGTAGACCCGGTCAGGTTCGATATCTACCCGCAGCTGGTCGGCCAAACCGCCGATGTCGCCCAGCTCTTCGTGCCACTCCAGCACCTGGCGCAACCAGGAGATTTTCTCTTCGTACTGGTTCGACCCGGCCTTGACGTCGGTGCCCTTGTAGCGCCAGTGAGCGCATACGCCCAGCTCCGCCTCTTCGTGCATCGCGTGGGTGCGGATCTGTACTTCCAGCACCTTGCCCTCGGGGCCGATCACTGCCGTGTGCAATGAGCGGTAACCGTTTTCCTTGGGGTTGGCGATGTAGTCGTCGAATTCCTTGGGGATGTGCCGCCACAGCGTGTGCACGATACCCAGCGCGGTGTAGCAGTCGCGCATTTCCGGCACCAGCACACGCACGGCGCGCACGTCGTAGATCTGGCTGAAGGCCAGGCCCTTGCGCTGCATTTTGCGCCAGATGGAATAGATGTGTTTGGCCCGGCCGCTGATGTCGGCTTCAACGCCGGTGGCCTGCAATTCCGTGCGTAACTGGCTCATCACGTCGGCGATAAAGCGCTCACGGTCCAGCCGCCGCTCATGGAGCAGCGTGGCAATCTGTTTGTATTGATCGGGTTCGAGGTAACGGAAGGACAAGTCCTCCAGTTCCCACTTGATATGGCCGATGCCCAGGCGGTGGGCCAGCGGCGCGTAGATGTCGAACACCTCGCGGGCGACGCGGTTGCGCTTTTCGTCGTCGGCGGTTTTCACCGCCCGAATCGCGCAGGTACGCTCGGCCAGCTTGATCAAGGCGACGCGCACGTCGTCGACCATCGCCACCAGCATCTTGCGCAGGTTTTCCACCTGGCCCTGGGTGCCCAGCACCATCGACTGGCGCGGGCTGAGGCTGGCACTGATCGCCGCCATGCGCAGCACGCCGTCGATCAGCTTGGCCACCACGGTGCCGAAACGCTGGCTGATGGTGGGCAGCTGAATGTGCCCTTCGCGCACGCCGCGATACAGCACCGCCGCGATCAGCGAATCCTGATCGAGCTTGAGATCGGCGAGGATCTCGGCGATTTCCAACCCGGTGCGAAAGCTTGAAGTGCCTTCGGCCCACAGGTTCTTCGCCGCATTGTCTTGCTGTTCAGACTCACGAGCGAACTCGCAGGCTGCTTTCAAGGCTTCACGGTCCAGTGCCGGGTCGACACTGATGGCATGATCCAGCCATGCCTCGAGATTGATACTGCCGTCGGTGTTGATCGGCTGGTGTGCTCTCACCTGTACCATCTTGCTTACCTTCCCTACGACGCACCTTTTAGTGCGTCAAAATCATCGCTGACCTGCTTTACAAAAAAAGCTTGTGCACGCTCCCTGGCAGGTCACAGGCCCAGGAGATGCAGGCCAGTCGGATTAAACGGGCATCCTAGCCCGCTTCAAATAACGCCATGGCCTCGACATGGGCCGTCTGGGGAAACATGTCGAGGATCCCGGCACGTTTTAGCCGGTAGCCTTGCTTGACCAACTCGACCGTGTCCCGCGCCAGCGTTGCCGGATTGCAGGACACATACACCAGGCGATCAGCCCCCAGGGTAGCGAGCTTGCGCACAACCTCCAGGGCACCATCGCGGGGTGGGTCCAAGAGTACCGCAGAAAAGCCCTGTTTGGCCCATTCCGCGTCGGTCAAAGGCTGGGACAAATCGGCCTGAAAAAACTGAACATTATGCAAATTATTGCTGACGGCATTCTGTGCCGCCCGGTCCACCATGGCCTGCACGCCTTCCACCGCCACCACTTCCCGCACTTGGCGGGCCAGCGGCAAGGCGAAGTTGCCCAAGCCACAAAACAAATCCAGCACCCGCTCGTCGGACTTTGGCGCCAACCAATCCAGCGCCTGGGCGACCATCGCCTGGTTGACCCCGGCGTTGACCTGCACAAAGTCTCCCGGGCGGTACGCCAACTGCAAATCCCACGGTTCCAGACGATAGCCCAAGGCCTGGTCTGGTTCGACCGGTTGCGGCTGGCCCTCACCATGCAGCCACAGTTGGGCTTCATGGAACGTGCAAAATTCCTGCAGGATCGTCAGGTCCGCTTCGGACAAGGGCGCCATGTGTCGCAACAACACGGCAATCGACGAACCACTGAATAATTCCACATGCCCCAACGCCTGAGGCTTGCTCAAGCGCCGCAGCATGTTGGGCAAACGCTGCATGATCGGTTGCAAGGCCTGTACCAGCACCGGGCAATCGTCGATGGCGACGATGTCCTGGCTGGCCACGGCACGAAAGCCGACTTCAAGTTTCTTCGCCTTGGCATCCCAGCGCACGGCCACGCGGGCGCGGCGGCGATAACCGAATTCCGGCCCACTCAAAGGCGCGGCCCACTCCTGGGGTTCGACACCTGCCACACGGGATAATTGCTCGGCGAGCATGCGCTGTTTCAGGGCGAGTTGTTCGTCATGGGGCAAGTGTTGCAGGCTGCAACCGCCGCAACGGCCGGCGTGCACACAGGGTGCCGGACGGCGCAGTTCGCTGGCGGTAAATACGCGCTCGGTGCGCGCCTCGACCACTTTGCCGTGGGCGCCCAACACCCGCGCTTCCACCTCTTCACCGGCCAGCGCACCCACGACAAACCAGGTGCGGCCTTCAAAGAACACAATGCCGCGGCCGTCGTTGGCCAGGCGCTCGATGGTCAGGCGCTGCTTCTTGCCTACAGGAATCTGTGGGCCCCGGCTGCCGCCCGTCGGCTGGAAGCGCAGGCCTCTCTCGTGCTTGGCCATCAGTTGGGCGCGTCGAAAATGCCGGTCGACAGGTAACGGTCGCCACGGTCACAGATGATCGCGACGATCACCGCGTTTTCCAACTCCTGGGACAAGCGCAACATCCCGGCCACGGCGCCACCGGACGACACGCCGCAGAAGATCCCTTCTTCACGGGCCAGGCGGCGGGTGGTGTCTTCGGCTTCACGCTGGGCCATGTCGATGATGCGATCGACGCGAGCCGCGTTGTAGATCTTCGGCAAGTACTCTTCGGGCCAACGACGGATCCCCGGGATCGCTGCGCCTTCCATCGGTTGCAGGCCGACGATCTGGATCTCGGGATTCTGCTCCTTGAGGTAGCGCGAGTTGCCCATGATGGTGCCGGTGGTGCCCATCGAACTCACGAAGTGAGTGATGGTGCCCTGGGTCTGGCGCCAGATTTCCGGGCCAGTGGTGGTGTAGTGCGCCTCGGGGTTGTCGCCGTTGGCGAACTGGTCCAGCACCAGGCCACGGCCTTCGGCAGCCATACGCTCGGCGAGGTCGCGGGCACCTTCCATGCCTTCTTCCTGGGTGACCAGGATCAACTCGGCGCCGTAGGCGGTCATCGCCGCCTTGCGCTCGGCGCTGCCGTTGTCGGGCATGATCAGGACCATCTTGTAGCCCTTGATCGCCGCGGCCATGGCCAGGGCAATCCCGGTGTTACCGGAGGTGGCTTCGATCAGGGTGTCGCCGGGCTTGATCTGCCCACGCAACTCGGCGCGGGTGATCATCGACAACGCCGGGCGGTCCTTGACCGAGCCGGCCGGGTTGTTCCCTTCGAGCTTGAGCAACAAGGTATTGCTGGTGTTGCCCGGCAGGCGCTGCAAGCGGACCAGCGGGGTGTTGCCGACGCAATCGGCGATGGTGGGGTACTGCAAGGTCATGGCGTATTCGCAATCCAGACTGCGGGGGCGACTATCATACCGGGAAAGGCTGGCGGGCCATATCACGCAAAGTGTGGTGCTTATCGCTTAATGGAATAACTCAGGCGGGGCCGTGGTTTCTCTGGAACACTTCATCGCCCATCGCGGCAATCTGTCCTTCGATCAATGCCTCGAACGGTTTCAGCAGCGGCTCAAATGAGGTGGGCGCTTCAAGCACCTGCAACGCCTGCACGATGGCCTCCACCGTCGACAACGCCCCGGGCCCCGGTGCCTTGCGCAGCCGATAACGGGACACGGCGCCTTCCGCCAGCGTCACCCGAGGCAGCGCCGCCAATAAAGGATTGAGGTGCAGCAACTTGCGCGCCTTGCGCCAGGTACCGTCCGGCACCACCAACAGCAACGGTTCGTCGGATGGCGTATAGGCCTGCAAGGGTTGGGCATTTTCGTCCGGAAACAACAGACGCGCCTGATAACCCGGCGGATTCAACAACGCCTGCAAATCCTCAAACACCTCCCCCACCACCAACTGCGCATTCACCAAGCCCAGCGCCGCCAACCGCGCGGTATTCAAGGCGTGATTGACCTCACTCGGATGCTGCAACAGCAACACCCGGGTTCGGCTATCCAGCCGGGGAATCAGCGCGCACAGGCAGTGAGTGGTGGGCCGCAGGCAGCGGGAGCATTGGGGTCTGGACATGGGTTTTCAGGCCTGGTTGAGCTGGGCTTTGAGTAAATCGCGGAAGGTCTGGATCAGGGGTTCGCGGCTGCGGCCCCGGCGCATGATCATCGAGAACGGCGCCTGGTAACCAAAGGTTGCCGGCAGCAGTACCCGCAAATCCCCTTTGTCGGCCCAGGCCTGGGCGTAGTGCTCCGGGAGGTAGCCGATGTAGGCGCCGGACAGCACCAGGATCAATTGCGCCTCCATACTTTCCACCGTGGCGGCGCTGTGCTTGAAGCCGTGACGCGCCAGTTCGGCCTGGCTCCAGTAACCACGACCGACCATGCGTTGCTGGGTGATGACTTGTTCGGGAATGCGCCGCTCGTTGAACAATGGGTGACGGGTGCTGCAATACAGCCAGTGCTGTTCGCGGTACAGCGGCATATAGATCAGCCCGCTCATCCGGTTGGAAAACGCACCGATGGCCAGGTCCAGGCGATTATCCTGGACGCCGAGTTGCAACTCGTAAGGACTCATCACCGACAGGTGCAAATGCACCGCCGGGTGTTCCTGACTGTAGGCGCCGATCACTTCGGCAAACGGCAAGGCCTTGTCGCTGACGGTGGAGTCGAGTACGCCGAGTTTCAGGGTGCCGCGCAGTTCGCCTTTGAGCGCGGCGGCGTATTGCTCGAAGCCTTCCAGCTCGCCCAGCAGGCGCAGGGTTTCCTGATGGAACAACTCGCCCTTGCTGGTGAGGCTGAACCCGCCCCGCCCGCGATGGCACAGCACCAGGCCCAACGCGGCTTCCAGCTGGCTCATGTAAGTGCTGATGGCCGAGGTCGACAGGTTGAGTTCGTGCTGGGCATTGGCGAAACCCTGGTGCCGCACGACGCTGACGAAGATGCGCAGGAGTTTCAGGTCGGGCAAGGCGTTGGCCATAAGATCTCCAAGTAACACAAAACCTGTAGGAGCTGGCTTGCCAGCGATGCAATCCACTCGGTGCGCCCGCTACACCGAGGCGCCTGCATCGCTGGCAAGCCAGCTCCTACAGTTGCAGCCGAGTTTACCTCAGGCATTAGTTTAGAAAAATCTGAACTAAGTATTTGCCCCTGCCGATTCTTCCCTTCCCATGCATTTCGCAGAATCGGCTTCTAATAAACAAAACGATGAGGCAATCCCGTGGACAAGATTTTCCACCAACCACTGGGCGGCAACGAAATGCCGCGCTTCGCCGGCATCGCCACCATGATGCGTCTTCCCCATCTGCAATCGGCCAAGGGCCTGGACGCCGCCTTCGTCGGCGTGCCCCTGGACATCGGCACCTCCCTGCGTGCCGGCACCCGTTTCGGGCCGCGGGAAATTCGCGCCGAATCGGTGATGATCCGCCCTTACAACATGGCCACCGGCGCCGCGCCGTTTGACTCGCTGTCGGTTGCCGACATCGGCGACGTGGCGATCAACACCTTCAACCTGCTGGACGCCGTGCGCATCATCGAAGAAGCCTACGACGAGATCCTCGAACACAATGTGATCCCGATGACCCTGGGCGGTGACCACACCATCACCCTGCCGATCCTGCGGGCGATCCACAAGAAACACGGCAAGGTCGGGCTGGTGCACATCGATGCCCACGCCGACGTCAACGACCACATGTTCGGCGAGAAAATCGCCCACGGCACCACCTTCCGCCGCGCGGTGGAAGAAGGCTTGCTGGATTGCGACCGCGTGGTGCAAATCGGCCTGCGCGCCCAGGGCTACACCGCCGAAGACTTCAACTGGAGCCGCAAACAGGGCTTCCGCGTGGTCCAGGCCGAAGAATGCTGGCATCACTCGCTGGCGCCCCTGATGGCTGAAGTGCGCGAGAAAGTCGGCGGTGGCCCGGTGTACCTGAGCTTCGATATCGACGGCATCGACCCAGCCTGGGCGCCCGGCACCGGCACCCCGGAAATCGGTGGCTTGACCACGATCCAGGCGATTGAAATCATCCGCGGCTGCCAAGGCCTGGATCTGATTGGTTGCGACCTGGTAGAAGTTTCGCCGCCGTACGACACCACCGGCAACACCTCGCTGCTGGGCGCCAACCTGCTGTACGAAATGCTCTGCGTATTGCCGGGCGTGGCGCACCGCTGATGAGCGCCCAGGCCGAGGTATTAAAAGCCGCGGCCGACCTGGTGTCGGCCTTCGCCCGCAATGATCGCGACGCCTACTTCGGTGCGTTCAGTGCCGACGCCAGCTTCGTGTTCTACACCCTCCCCCAGCCGCTGCTGAGTCGCGATGCCTACCAGGTGTTGTGGGACAGCTGGCGCCGGGACGAGGGATTTGAGGTGCTTTCCTGCACCTCAAGCAACGCTTTCGTCAGCCTGCACGGTGACGTCGCGGTATTTGTGCATGACGTGGCCACCGAGCTGCGCATGAACGGGGAGCAATTCTTTAGCCAGGAACGCGAGACCATTGTCTTCAAGCGGCAAGGGGATCGCACACAACAAAAAGAAGGCCTGTGGCTGGCCTGTCACGAACATTTGTCCGCTATGCCGGAAGGGCTGCCGCCCCATTAGCCAATGTGATCGGAGCAGATCATGAATAATAAAAACAACGAAAACAGTATTCGCAACATAGAAACCAACGGCGTCGAACAGATCCCGGACCACGAACGTACCGCCGGGCCGAAGGATTTGTTTCGCCTGATTTTCGGCGGTGCCAACACCTTCGCCACCGCCGTGCTGGGGAGCTTTCCGGTGCTGTTTGGCTTGTCGTTCCAGGCCGGCGTCTGGGCGATTGTGCTGGGCGTGCTGGTGGGTGCGGTGATCCTCGCCCCCATGGGTCTGTTCGGTCCGATCAATGGCACCAACAACGCCGTGTCTTCCGGTGCGCATTTTGGTGTGCACGGGCGGATTGTCGGCTCGTTCCTGTCGCTGCTGACCGCTATTGCGTTCTTCTCACTGTCGGTGTGGAGTTCAGGCGATGCGCTGGTGGGCGGTGCGAAACGTCTGGTGGGCTTGCCGGAAACCGACCTGACCCTGGGCCTGGCCTACGGCGTCTTCGCCATTCTCGTGCTGACGGTGTGCATCTACGGCTTTCGCTTCATGCTGTGGGTCAACCGCATCGCAGTGTGGGCGGCGAGCCTGCTGTTCCTGCTGGGGATCTTCGCCTTCGCGCCGGCCTTCGACAGCCACTTCGCCGGCACCGTTGCCCTCGGCCAGACCGGCTTCTGGGCGGCGTTTATCGGTGCAGCACTGGTGGCCATGAGCAACCCGATTTCCTTCGGCGCGTTCCTCGGTGACTGGTCGCGCTACATCCCGCGGGAAACCTCGAAGGTGCGGATCATGCTGGCGGTGGTGTTCGCGCAGATCGCCACCTTGATCCCGTTCCTGTTCGGCCTGGCCACCGCGACTATCGTGGCGGTCAAGGCACCGGACTACATCGCGGCCAACAACTATGTCGGCGGCCTGCTGGCGGTGGCACCGAGCTGGTTCTTCCTGCCGGTGTGCCTGATCGCGGTGATCGGCGGCATGTCCACCGGCACCACCTCGCTGTATGGCACCGGCCTGGACATGTCCAGCGTGTTCCCGCGCCTGCTGTCCCGGGTCAAGGCGACGCTGCTGATCGGGGTGATGTCGATTGCCTTCATCTTTATCGGACGTTTCGCCGCCAACCTGGTGCAGAGCGTGTCGACCTTCGCCGTGCTGATCATCACCTGCACCACGCCGTGGATGGTGATGATGATCATCGGCCTGATCGTGCGCCGGGGTTACTACTGCCCGGATGACCTGCAAGTGTTCACTCGCGGCGAAACCGGCGGGCGCTACTGGTTCAGCCATGGCTGGAACTGGCGCGGCCTGGGGGCCTGGATCCCGAGTGCGCTGGTGGGCCTGTGCTTCGTCAACCTGCCGGGGCAGTTTGTCGGGCCGCTGGGCAACCTCGCCGATGGCATCGACATCAGCTTGCCGGTGACCCTGGGCCTGGCCTCGCTGGTGTACCTGACACTGCTTCGCGTGTTCCCTGAACCGGCTGCCGTCTACGGACCGACTGTGGCGAGGGAGCCTGCTCCCGTTCGACTGCGCAGCAGTCGCGAGGCCGCCTGATGAATTGCATGGAATGGATTGGGGCTGCTGCGCAGCCCAGCGGGAGCACGCTCCCTCGCCACACAGCCCCCTTTAGCCCCACATAAAAAAGATAATCGGAGACTCGCCGTCATGGCCTTAGATCTATTCGTCGTCCTCATCTACGCCGCCGGCATGCTGGTGCTCGGCTACTACGGCATGCGCCGCGCCAAGACCCATGAAGACTACCTGGTGGCCGGCCGCAACCTCGGCCCGACGCTGTACATGGGCACCATGGCTGCCACGGTGCTGGGCGGTGCGTCCACCGTCGGCACCGTGCGCCTGGGCTATGTACATGGTATTTCCGGTTTCTGGCTGTGCGCCGCGCTGGGCGCGGGGATCATTGCGCTGAACCTGTTCCTGGCCAAGCCGCTGCTGAAACTGAAAATCTTCACCGTGACCCAGGTCCTGGAGAAACGCTACAACCCCATGGCCCGCCAGGCCAGTGCGGTGATCATGCTGGCCTACGCGCTGATGATCGGCGTGACCTCGATCCTGGCCATCGGCACCGTGCTGCAAGTGTTATTCGACCTGCCGTTCTGGATGTCGGTATTGGTAGGCGGTGGCGTGGTGGTGGTGTACTCGACCATTGGCGGCATGTGGTCGCTGACCCTGACCGACATCGTGCAGTTCGTGATCAAGACGGTCGGCCTGATGTTTATCCTGCTGCCAATCTGTCTGTACCGCGTCGGCGGTTGGGATGAATTGGTGGCCAAGCTGCCCGCGTCGAATTTCAGCTTCACTGAAATCGGCTGGGACACCATCATCACCTACTTCATGATCTACTTCTTCGGCATCCTGATCGGCCAGGACATCTGGCAACGGGTGTTCACCGCCCGTGACGAAAAGGTCGCCCAGTACGCAGGCACCTTCGCCGGTTTCTACTGCATCCTCTACGGCCTGGCCTGTGCGCTGATCGGCATGGCCGCCCACGTACTGATCCCGGACCTGGACAACGTCAACAATGCGTTCGCCGCCATCGTCAAAGTCTCGCTGCCCGACGGTATCCGCGGCCTGGTGATCGCCGCTGCACTGGCTGCGATGATGTCCACCGCCAGCGCCGGCTTGCTCGCCGCTTCCACCGTATTGACCGAAGACCTGCTGCCGCGCCTGCGTGGTGGCAAGCAGTCAAGCTTGAAGATCAACCGTCTGTTTACCTTGCTGACCGGTATCGCTGTGTTGGGTATCGCGCTGGTGGTGAGTGATGTGATCAGCGCACTGACCCTGGCGTACAACCTGTTGGTGGGCGGCATGTTGATCCCGCTGATCGGGGCGATTTTCTGGAAACGTGCGACGACTTCCGGGGCGATCACCTCCATGACCCTGGGTTTTGTGACCGCGTTGGTGTTCATGATCAAGGATGGTTTGGACGCCAATACACCGATCTACTACAGCCTGGGCGTGGGCCTGGTGAGTTTTGTGCTGGTGAGTTTGCTGTCCCGTCGTCCGGAGGCTGTTGCGGCTCGGGCGATCTGAACGAATAGTTGAAAGTAGCTTTCTTCAGCGGGTGCGACGTCGGATGTCGCACCCGTTTTTTTTATTCCCATACTGCCGAAACCCCCGGCGCTCTGGCCTGGATGACTTCCTGGACCAAAGAGGCCCATACCAATCCCTGCGTGGTGCCCCCGGCATAAGTTGCCCCCGCGACAATGCGGTTGTAGGCGGACCAATGCACGATTGAAAGTCCATCTGCGGTGCCGGGCCTGGCACATTCGATTTGTTGCAAGTCGCCACGTTCGATTGCGCGGCTGCAGGACTTTGGAAAGTGTCGAGAAACGGCAGCCAGGCACGCCGCCCGTATCTGCTCCTTGTACTGCGGCGTCGAATCGGGCGGCACCTGCCCGGCGGAGACAAGGATGCAGTTCCCGTCCAGGCGGCAATTCATGACGCCGATTGGCAGGTCGTACTGCAGCTTGAGTCCGCGCATGTCTACACCTTCATCATCAACGGCGCGCAGCTTGAAAAACCAGCCAATGATCGGGATGACCTCTGGCTCGTCCACCCCCATGGCCGTGACGACAAAGTGCTCTCTACTCAGATCGGCAATTTGGACCGGACTCAGGTGCCGTGGCAGGAACTCAACCCCTGAGCGCTGCAAAAGCGTCACCATCTCATCCATTAAATGGATAAATTCCAGATCGTAGCCCGACACCTCAATCGCCCGCCCGACCTCGGGAACTCCATACATTGCCTGGAATTGCAGCTGACTGATCTCTGCAAGCTCTCGCCCCGGCTTGCCACTCGGCCAAGGCCTGTTTTCAATATCCCGTTGCTCGCGGATCGCGGCCTCCGTGCCACTGGAGTCGTCCACATAGGCTCGTACAATTCGCGATCGTGCAAATCGTGCCAGCGATGGGTTGTCGGCCAGGAATTTTTCAAACAGCTCGATGCCTGCGCGATTGCACTCAATGGCCAGGTACTGATTTGCGGGAGTCAGGTAATCGTTAGGCAGCGGTTTTGCAGTCGTCTCCGTTGCTGACAGATGACGCATGTTCACCTGCTTGTGACTGGCACCATCGCGCTGCTGATTTCCTCCGTAAACCGTGACCTGATAATTTGCCAGGCGGAACATCACGGCTTGGAGCAGCCCGTTGATACCTCTGCCGATGATCGACACACGCGGCGCACCGGCATCGGCTTGCCGAGAGGGGATCGCCAAAGAGTGTGCGAGTTTGCGCCGGACAAGGCCGCGCAAGGCCATCAAGCTCAGTTGCACCGAGACCGCATAGTCGAGGTCGCAATGGCAGGCTTCGGTGGTGGCCGCCTGTGTGGTCAGCGTCGCCGGCTTGTACCACGTGGAGACACTGCAGCCGAGCGCTTGTGTGCGCACCCGAAACGCATCCAGTGTCCTGGGGCCGTAGTCCAATATGAGCTGGATATCTTCGGAGACTGCCAGGGTCTGCAACGCATCGTCGCTAAAGACATCCGGCTTGGCGACACAGACAAGGCGAGCCTTTCTGTGCAGGCACTGAATGAGGGTCCGATCAATGCGATAAATGGATTCATCATTCAGGGATAAGCATAGGGCGACTGCATTGGCCCCCTCGAGCGCCTCAAGCCAGTCGTCAACCAATGAAACCCTACAATCGGAAGAGGCTTTCCCGAAACTGTCCGACACTCGATCGCGTCGATCCAACACCTTAATCCGAACATCCGGATCTCGAGCAAGCAACAACTTAACAAGCTCTTTCCCTACATTACCGTATCCCAGTACACAGATGTCATGGGGCAAGGAGCCATCGGCCAGCGTCAGCCAGTGCGCAATATAGGCAGCAACATGCGGCGCATTGACCCCTGGCGTGTTAATCACTCGAACATTGTTGCGCTCGCACAGATCCAATCGGATCTTATCCAGACTTGTACCTCTGCGGACCAAATAGAGTTCGCCAAATGGGTGGGATATACGCCATTGGTTGATGACGTCGGCATCAATAACCTGGTCTGCGACAACGAGCGTTGATGGGCGCAGCAGTGCAATCTGTATAAGCAGAGCCTGCTTGGTTAACGTCGGCGGGAAAAACACCACGTTGCCGGGTGCATCAGCTTTCCAGCCACGCGATGCAGGGGCGATATGCAAGATGTTTTCGGTGGTGGCAATGAGTGACGCGGCGACTGGCGGAACGGAAGAGAACATCATGGTTTTGTCTCCAACAGTTCTGACTGGCTCCTACTCCGGAGAGCGCAACTCAATGAAGTTGGGGGCTTGCAAGAACTGCAAACGCTACAAATCTTTTCGTGATGAAACTCAACCTACGCCTACCCTAATAATCAAATAAGCCCGTCGACTCTGACAAACAGGTAGTCCAATTCCGATACTTAATGGCAAAACTCGACTGACGCGCACACGTCCGGACTACCAATCGGTATTACCGTGGCATTGTTAAATTAAATATTTGAAGGATTATTCCGAAAGCAGGTGTCTTGAGAAAATCACCAAACCCCGAAAATGAAAACGTCCGGCCAAAGCCAGACGAAGAATTGAAGTACACAGCAACGGGTCATGATCAATCATGACTCCAATACATAGGCAAACCTCCTGGCCGCGCCCAAACAAACATGCTTGAGCGCTTTCCAGGACTTACCTGCGACGCGGGCGACGCTGCTCGTCATCGGTGCGGATTGGCACCGGTTGCAGCGGTGGCTCGATCAAGCCGAGTGCGACGCCGAGGTCGTGCAGCCAGTTTTGCAGTTTCTCTTTCATGGTGCCCCCTTGGGGTAATGCCGAGCGGCTGGAATTCTGTGGCCGCTTCCTACAGATAGTAGTCTTAAGTCTTACGTATTGCTTGAACGAAACCACAACGAACTATTACTGAATTGATCAAAATCCTGACGGATCGTTCAAGCAATCGCTCGGGTTTCGGTTTCCGGTAGCACCTTGCCCTCCTGCTGCAGGTCAATCCACGCATTGAGGTTAGCGCCGAGCATGCCCTTGCGCCACATCAACCAGGTGGTGGCGCTGGCAAAAGGCTCGGCCAGCGGATGAATGGACACGCTGTCCTTGCCCGGCAGGCTGTCGAGCATCGATTCCGACATCAACGCCACGCCGGAACCGGCGATTACACAAGCCAGCATGCCCTGGTAGGACTCGATCTCGATGGCCCGGCCCATGGCCACGCGATCGTTGGAAAACCAGGCTTCCAGGCGCGCCCGATAAGAACAACTGCGTCGGAAAGTGAACACCGAACGGCCGGCAACATCCTGCGGCCCACGCACCGGCGGATGATCCGCCTCGCAGATCAGCAGCAGGCGCTCTTCGCACAGCGGCACGCCGTCGAGGGTGGCCAGGGTCAACGGTCCATCCACCAATGCGGCGTCCAGGCGCCCGGTGATCAAGCCTTCCAGCAGTTCACCGCTGGGAGCTGACTGCACCTGCAGGTTCACCATCGGATACGCCTTGTGGTAACGCGCCAGCAGCTTGGGCAAATGAATCGCCGCCGTGCTGTACATGCTGCCGAGCACAAAGTCTCCAGCCGGTTGCCCGCCTTGCACCGCGCCATGGGCTTCGTCATGCAGGGCCAGCAGGCGCGCACTGTAGTCCAGCAGCACTTTGCCTGCAGGAGAAAGCTGCAAGCGCTGGCGCTCGCGCACGAACAGTTCGACGCCCAGTTGTTCTTCCATCTGTTTAAGCCGGGTCGACAGGTTGGACGGCACCCGGTGCAAGCGCTCAGCGGCACGGGTGATGGAGCCTTCCTCGGCCACGGCCTGGAAAATCCGCAATTGACTGAACTCCATCACCATTCTCCAAAACTGAACAAGTTACTCACTATTATTCATTTTTAAAGAAAGTCAATCCGCTTTAGCCTGATGGTCACTCGCTGCTCCCAGGAAAAACCACCATGTCACCGCTGATCCGCTTACTCGCCAGCTTTATCGCCCTGATGATGGCCATGGGCATAGGTCGATTCGCGCTCACCCCGCAAATGCCGCATTTGCTCAGTGAAGGGCAGATCAACCTGACCGGCGCCGGCCTGATTGCGGCGGCCAACTACCTGGGTTATTTCGTCGGTGCGGTGGATTCGATCTTTGCCCGCAGCCATCATCATGTACGCGGGCGTTTGTACGGTGGGCTGTGGCTGTGTGTGCTGCTGACCCTGGCGTCGTACTGGGCCCACGGGTTCTGGCCGCATCTGTTGTTGCGCTTTGGTACCGGTGTAGCCAGTGCCTGGGCGCTGGTGATGATTACCAGCCTGAGCCAGCCGCTGGCCATTGCGGCCGGGCGCCCACGCCTGGGTGCGCTGGTATTTGCGGGGCCGGGGCTGGGAATTCTGTTGACCGGGTTGCTGGCGCTGGGCTCCAACCTGTTGGGGCAAGACTCTGCAACCTTGTGGCTGGTGTATGGGGTAGTCGCCCTGGTCATGCTGCTGGCAATCCTGCCGTTCCTGCCCAAGCCTTCCGCTGCCGACTCGCCCGCTGCCAGCCACACCGACGTGGCCAGCAACGGCAGCATCACACACCTGTGCTGGATCTACGTGTTGTATGGCCTTGGCTACATCATCCCGGCGACATTCCTGTCACAGATGGCCAGCGCGCAATTCAAGGGCGCATGGCAAGCAGACCTGTTCTGGCCCTGCTTTGGCTTGGCTGCCGCGATTGGCGTGGTGGCGGCAAGTTTGCGCCGCAAGGACCCGGACACTACCCGTCGCTGGCTGATGACAACCCTTTGGCTGCAAGCGGCCGGCGTGTTTGCCTGCCTGCTGGGCAACGGTTGGGGGCTGGCGCTGGGGGTGTTGCTGTGCGGTGGGCCATTCCTGGCGTGCATGCAACTGGTGATGGCGCGCTTGCGTGAGGTCGCCCCCCACGGCTACCAGCGCAGCACCGGGTTGCTGACCGCCAGCTTTGCGATCGGCCAATTGAGCGGTCCGTTGCTGGCGTCGGTGAGCAGCCACCTCAGCGGCGGCCTGCAACCGGCGCTGGTGGTAGCAGGCGCCGGTTTGTTGGTGGCCGGATCGGTGCTGGTCAGCCGGCAACCATCGACACAGGCGCGCGAACCTGTTCACGCCGCGCCAACACCAGGAAAAACAGCCCACCCAGGAAGCAGCCGGTAAACCAGGCGAAATTGGCCATGCCCTGCAGCACCGGGGTGAAGGTGATCGCGACGCCTACCAGCGTCGCGGGCACCAGTGCCTTGACCGCCGTCCAGTTCACGCCGCCGTCAAAGTAGTAGCGCCCGCTCGGGCTGTCATCGAACAGCGCATCCACGTCGATCTTCTGTTTTTTGATCAGGTAGAAATCCACCAGCAGAATCCCGAACAACGGCCCGATAAACGCGGCGAGGATATCGAGGGTGTAGTGGATCATCAGCGGGTTGTTGAACAGGTTCCATGGGGTGATGAAGATCGAGGCCACCGCCGCAATCATTCCACCGGCACGCCAGCTGATTTTGCTCGGTGCCACGTTGGCGAAGTCAAAGGCCGGCGAGACGAAGTTGGCGACGATGTTGATGCCGATAGTCGCAGTGACAAAGGCGAACGCCCCCAGCAACACAGCCATGTCATTGTCGATGCGCGAAACGGTGGCAATCGGGTCGTGGAGCATTTCGCCGAACACCGGCAAGGTGCCCGAGACGATCACCACGGTGACCAGGGAGAACGCCAGGAAATTTACCGGCAAGCCCCAGAAATTTCCGCGACGCACGTCTTTCATCGTGCGGCAGTAGCGGCTGAAATCACCGAAGTTCAAGGTCGGCCCGGAAAAGTACGACACCACCAACGCGGTTGCCACGATGATTTGGCCAAACGCCTGCCAGCCTGAGAGGGATTTTTCCGCCAGGGTGAAGCTGATATTGGCCCAGCCAGCCTTCCAGACGATCCAGCCTGCCAGGGCAAACATCACCGCATAGACCACAGGCCCCGCCCAGTCGATGAAACGACGGATGGACTCCATGCCCGCCCAGAACACCAGCGCCTGGAGCGTCCACAGGCTGAGGAAACCGAACCAGCCCAGGTACGACAGGCCGGCAAAGTGCGGTTCTGCGTATACCGCCATCTGTGGGAAAAAGCGCAGCACCACGATGATCAATGCACTGGACGCCAGGTATGTCTGGATCCCGTACCAGGCCACTGCGATCAAGCCACGAATCACCGCCGGGATATTCGCCCCGAATACCCCAAAGGCCAACCGGCAGATTACCGGGTACGGCACTGCCGCCTGCTGGCTCGGCTTGGCCACCAGGTTGGCGATCAATTGCACAATGCAAATCCCGGCGAGCAAGGCGATCAATACCTGCCAACTGGCCAGCCCCAGGGCGAACAGGCTGGCGGCGAATACGTAGCCGCCGACGCTGTGCACGTCGCTCATCCAGAAGGCGAAGATGTTGTACCAGTTCCATTTTTGCGGCAGCGGTCCCAGGTCCTGGTTGTACAGGCGCGGGCTGTAGCCTTTGGGCAATTGTTCGGTCATCGCAGGGCTCCTCGTAAATACCGGCCTGCCACCCGCGACGGGAGTGCGTACGGGAGGCGGCATGGTTTGTATACGAGTTGATGAGCAGAATGCGTGCCAATGCAATAAAACTCGGCACAATCCCCCGTGGAGCTTGGCTCTTCAGGCGGCGTAGAGACGATTGAACGGTGGTGATTCGCTCAGCGATGGTGCAGGGCAATCCTGTACACAATCAATTGTGCACCCTGCGCGCACATTGATAGCCCACGGTGCAGCAAACGGCAGTCAGGAAGGTGCCCCAGGCGATGTCCATGAAGGCCAAACCGGCGGACCAGCCCTGCAGGGTTGCCCAATTGCTCAGGTCATAGGTGCCGTAGGCTACCAATCCCAGGAGTGCACCAAGCCGCGCGGCACGCTGCCAGCCGCCGCTCGCCAACGCAGGCAGGACGACAAGCACCACACAACCGAATACATAGAGGAGATAGAACGCCACGGCTGGGAACAGGCGCGGCTGGTCAAGCATCAACGGGCCGAGCAGCGCTTTGTAGGTCGGGCCCATGAGGACACCGAGCCACAGGCCGTCAAGCATCAGAAAGGCAAGCAACGTACCGAGGTAGGCGAAAAGCGTTTTTCTGGACATTGAGGCGGCCTTCTGCAGGAGCAAGCGTGCTCCTACAGAAGAGCAAACCGCGATCAGCTTAGTTCAATGCGATCCGCGTGAATCACGATGTGACCCTGTTTGTAGAGGGCGCCGATGGCCTTCTTGAAGTTGCCTTTGCTGACACCGAACAAACTGCTGATCAGTGCCGGGTCGCTTTTATCGCTGACCGGCAAGGTGCCGTTGTTGTCGCGCAACTTGGCGAGGATCTTCGAGTTCAGGCTGGAGGCCGCTTCTTCACCCACAGGCTGCAGGCTCAGGCTGATATTGCCGTCGGCGCGGATTTCCTTGATGAAGCCTTTCTCTTCCTTGCCCGGGCGCAGGAACTTGAACACTTCGTTCTTGTGGATCAGGCCCCAGTGCTTGTTGTTGATAATGGCCTTGAAGCCCATGTCGGTGGCTTCGGCCACCAGCAAGTCAACTTCCTGGCCGACCTTGTAGGTGGCCGGGGTCTTGTCCAGGTAGCGGTCAAGGCGTGCGGTGGCGGTGATGCGCTTGGTGTGTTTGTCGAGGTAGACGTGTACCACGCAATACTCACCGGCGGTCAGCTGGCGCTTTTCTTCGGAGTAAGGCAGCAGCAGATCCTTGGGCAGGCCCCAATCGAGGAATACACCGATACTGTTGACTTCAACCACTTTCAGACTGGCAAATTCACCCACCTGTACTTTTGGTTTTTCGGTGGTCGCGATAAGTTTGTCATCGCTGTCCAGATAAATGAAAACGTTGAGCCAGTCTTCATCTTCACTGGGAATATCTTTGGGGATATATCGGTTGGGCAAGAGGATTTCGCCCTCTTGATCACCATCCAGGTACAAACCAAAGTTAGTGTGTTTAACCACTTGCAAGCTGTTGTAGCGCCCGACTAAAGCCATCTCAAATACCCTCATTGCGTGGGCGGCATTCTACCCGAGTTGACGACGGCGGTCCCGCGTACCGGCGTACAGGCCTGAAAAATCATGGGTTTGCCGAGAAGCGCCCCGCTCGTCAGGTCATCGGGCTGAATCCAGCCAGTACCCACGGCCGGATTTCCTCGAGTGATTCGAGTTAAAACAGCAAGTTAGGTGAGTATTTCACTTAATAATCCAGGCGAATCATAAACCCTGCGTATATTTCAGGGGGATATTTGCCAAGCAATTGTCAAGCATTTCATGTACGATGCATGGCCAAGTTAATTCTCTACAGGTTAGTGGCCGCCATGCGCGTAAAAGCATCCAACAGCAAAGCAAAGCCAGCTCCCGCCGTTGAAACCAGCGAATCGATCAACAGCCAAATTGCTGCATTCCTCAAGCAGGGCGGCGAAATCCAGCAGATTGCCAAAGGCGTAAGCGGCCAGACTTTCGGCCCGTCCAAGCAGATCACCCTGGGTAAAAAGTAAGACTCGCGCATTACACCTGGTCCCTATGCGCTTTGCCTTTCAAGGCGCTAGGACTAGAGCCCGCACTACCCCCTGATACACCCCTTTATTACGCCAATCGACGAACGGGCCTCATCTGCGAACCATCGCCGGTATGCTTGCACACGTCTAGATCGGGCATTTGCCTGATATTTCCCGTTACTGCTCCTCGCTTTTCATGGAGTGAAGCATGCTCAAATCCTGCATATTCCTGGCCGGTGCCCTGTTGGCCAGCCCCCTCGCCGAAGCGCAGGTTTTCCAGCGTGAATTGGGTGATTTCGACCTGAAATTGGGCACGACACCCAGCCGAAGCATGGCTCAAGGCCTGGTAAAGCCCACGGCGCCCGGGAGCGACTCGTTCCATGGCGGCCTGGACCTGAGCCACGGCAGCGGCCTGTACCTCGGCCAATTCTCACCGAGCATGGGCATTTCCCCGACCAGCAACCTGGAAGTCGACTCCTACCTGGGTTTCAAACGCCCCTTCGACCAGACCCTGGGTTATGAACTGGGGATGATTCACTACAGCTATCCCAAGCTGAGCCCCCTCGACAGCCAGGAGTTCTACGGCGGCCTGACCTTGCTGGGCAATCGCTTCGGCGCCTCCTTCAGCAACGACCCGGACCGGCAGGACAGCACCCTGTTCGCCGACCTCGGCGGCACCAAGCCGTTCGGCATCGGCGTCAGCATGAAATACACCACCCACCAGCTCGGCACCCCGGTCTCGGTGGCCGATGGCAGCTCGATCCGCAGCTTCAGCGACTGGTCGGTACAATTTTCCAGGCCATGGATGGGCGTCGACCTGAACCTGATCTACAGCGACTCCAGCCTCAGCGGCGGCGATTGCTCGGCCTACTCCGGACACAACTCGCAATGCGACGGGCTGTTGACCCTGAAGGCCGAGCGGGCGTTTTATTGATGGGCTGAACTGTCGCTGCCCTGACGGGTTCAGATGCAATACTCTCGTCTGCGCAAGGACTCGCTCATGCTGCGTCGGTTAAAATTTCTGGTGATGTTGCTGACCCTCAGCCTGGTGCTTGCCGGCTGCAATCGGGTGGGCCTGGCCTATCGCAATCTGGATGTGATCATCCCCTGGACCCTCAGCGACTACCTGGAAATGAACGCCGGGCAGAAGAGCTGGTTCAACGACACACTCAAGGAACACCTGGCCTGGCATTGCACCACCCAGTTGCCGGGCTACCTGGACTGGCTCGATCGCCTGCAACAGATGGTCGACACCAACCAGGTGACCGACGCCGCCCTGCAAACCCGTACCGCCGAAGCCAAACAAGCTATTGCCGAGAGCGCCCGGGCGATCACGCCGTCCGCCGTCGAGCTACTGCAGGGGCTGGACGATCAGCAAGTAAAGGATATGGAGCAAGCGTTCGCCAAGGACCTGCGCAAGCGTCAGGACGAATACCTGAAACCGCCCCTCGAGCAGCAGATCAAGGAACGCGCCGAGCGCATGAACAAGCGCCTCGATGCGTGGCTCGGGCCGTTAAGTGCCAGCCAGCAGAATCGCGTCACCGCCTGGTCGATCGCCTTGGGTGAGCAGAACCAACAATGGATTGGCAACCGCGCCCACTGGCAAACACTATTTATCGCAGCCGTCAAAGACCGCCACAGCAGCGATTTCCCACAGAAGATCGAGCAACTGCTGGTGAATCGCGAAAGCCTGTGGACGCCGGAATATCGCCAGGCCTACGCCCAGACCGAAGCCGCTGCCCGCAGCCTGATCGTCGACCTGATGGCGGAAAGCACCGTGCAACAACGCCAGAAGCTGACACAAAAGATCGACAAGGTGCGCAGCGACTTCAAGGCCCTTAAATGCCTGAAGGCTGGCACCCCATAGTCATCAGGCAATCTGTGGTTTGGAAGCCAGTTCATCAAACGTCGCCGGATCCAGAGCATCCGCCTGCTCGTCCAGCACCTGACGCGGGTGATTATCACCGGGGATACAGCTGTCGATCAGGCTCAGCAACTGTGAGCCGCGCTGGGTCAATTTGAAGTTCTCACCATTGCCGCACTCTTCCTCTGACCGCGACTCAATAAAGCCGTGCTTGAACAACAACGCCTCGTAATCCGCCGCGAGCTTTTTAAATTCATCGAGATTACCGATGGGCTCTCCGGCGGCGGCCCTTTTAGTCGCTTCTTCCTCGGCGTATTTGCGTGGGGCGAAGCTGGCGCCACCGTTCTGTACCTCATGCAGCAGTCGTTCGATCAAATCCCAATCGTAAGTCGTCATCCTGATTCCTCCTGAAGGCACACGAAATAGGCCCTTCAAAGGTGTGACATGCCGGACCCGTCGTCCGTTCAGCCTAGCGGACGGACGCGATTTCGCTGAACTTTTCAGTGCTCACGGCCCTCAACCGTTCATCACCGCCATGGAGGTCCGAATCATGAAAACCCTGCTGAATATGGCCGTCGCCGCCACGCTGCTTGCCGCCCTGCCCGCCTGGGCCTGCACGCTCGAAGAAGCCACCGCCAAACGTGAACAACTGGCCAAGGAAGTGACCAAGCTCACCCAACAGAACCCGGAGAAGGCCAAGGAGATCAACGAAGAATTGCAGAACATGAAGTTGGAAACCGCCAGCGCGGACCTGCCCGACAAGTGCCAACTGATCGACCAGCGCCTCAAGGAAATGGACGAAGCAGCGGCCAAGGCCAAAAACTGAGGCGAAAAAAAACCGGACATTGTCCGGTTTTTTTATGGCTCAAGCCTTACTCGGCAGCCGGTGCTTCCGGCTTGCGGCGCTTCAGAGGCGCCATGCCGTCCTTGCTGACCAACGACAGGTTGTCGGTCTTTGGACGGTTGGCAATCTTGCGCTTGGTCGGCGACTTGGCACCGGCCTTCTTCTTGTCGCCCTTGGCGTCGACCTTTTTCTTCTTCACGCCAACGGCCTTGCCCGATGCCTTGACCTTCTTCGGCCCGCCGTAGGTGCCTTTGACTTCCTTGATGGTGCGGCGCTCGAACGACTGCTTCAAGTAGCGCTCGATGCTCGACATCAGGTTCCAGTCGCCATGGCAGATCAGCGAGATCGCCAGGCCATCGTTGCCGGCACGCCCGGTACGACCGATACGGTGCACGTATTCGTCGCCGCTGCGGGGCATATCAAAGTTGATCACCATGTCCAGGCCATCCACGTCCAGGCCGCGGGCGGCAACGTCGGTGGCGACCAGGATCTTCACGCCGCCTTGCTTGAGGCGGTCGATGGCCAGCTTGCGGTCCTTCTGGTCTTTCTCACCGTGCAGGACGAACGCCTTGTACTCCTGAGCCACCAGGCGACCGTAGATGCGGTCGGCCATGGCCCGGGTGTTGGTGAACACGATAGCCTTCTGATAGGTCTCGTTGGCCAGCAACCAGTTGAGGATCTGCTCTTTGTGCACGTTGTGGTCAGCAGTGATGATCTGCTGACGGGTGGTCGAGTTCAGGTCGCTGACGTTGTTGACCTGCAGGTGCTCAGGGTTGTTCAGGACCTTGGCGACCATGTCGCGCAGGGTCGAACCACCGGTGGTGGCCGAGAACAGCATGGTCTGCTGGCGGTTGACGCACTCTTGCACCAGGCGCTGCACGTCGTCGGCAAAGCCCATGTCGAGCATGCGGTCGGCTTCGTCGAGCACCAGGACTTCAACTTCCTTGAGGTCCAGGTTGCCGGCGTTCAGTTGTTCGATCATCCGGCCCGGGGTGCCGATCAGGATGTCCGGCACCTTGCGCAGCATGGCGGCCTGGACCTTGAAGTCTTCGCCGCCGGTGATCAGGCCGGACTTGATGAAAGTGAACTGCGAGAAGCGCTCCACTTCCTTCAGGGTCTGCTGGGCCAGTTCGCGGGTCGGCAGCAGGATCAGGGTCTTGATGCTGACACGGACTTTCGCCGGGCCGATCAGACGGTTAAGGATCGGCAGGACGAAAGCGGCAGTCTTGCCACTCCCGGTTTGAGCCGTCACCCGCAGGTCACGCCCTTCGAGCGCGAGCGGGATGGCCGCTGCCTGCACAGGCGTTGGCTCGACAAATTTAAGCTCGGCCACGGCTTTGAGCAGGCGTTCGTGCAGGGCGAATTGGGAAAACACGGGTGCTACCTCGAAGAAATACAAAAAAACAGCTGCATAGGGTAACGGTTTCGGGCGCCGAGGCCGAGTTTCTTTACGCGAACTGGGTTAATCAGGCGCTTTTTTGTCAGGGGATTTGTCCACAACCACAACTTTGACGTACTTAAATGCTCTAATCGGCCCGTCACGTCTTACAGAAGAATCGCGTTTACCCATGGATATCAAACAGCTCTGGCTCAACGTCAAAGACCTTTGGGGCACCCTCGACGAACACCCGCTGCTGCATTCCAGCCTCGCGCTGATGGTGTTGCTGGTAGTGGCATTGCTGCTCGGACGAGTGGCCCGCTACCTCATCCTGCACGCCGTCAAGCTGCTGGGCCGGCAACCCGCGCTGCACTGGCTCAATGACCTGCGGCACAACAAAGTCTTCCACCGCCTGGCGCAGATGACGCCGTCGCTGGTGATCCAGTTCGGCCTGTACCTGGTGCCGGACCTGAGCAAGACCGCCACCCTGTTCATCGGCAATGTCGCCCTGGCGTTCACCATTCTGTTCATGGTGCTGGCGATCAGTGCACTGCTCAACGCCCTGCTGGACATCTATGCCCGCACCGAACACGCCCGCACCCGCTCGATCAAGGGCTACGTGCAGTTGGCGAAAATGGTGCTGTTCGTGTTTGGCGCCATCATCATCGTCGCCACGTTGATCGACCGCTCGCCACTGCTGCTGCTTTCCGGTCTGGGTGCAATGTCGGCGGTGATTCTGTTGGTCTACAAGGACACCCTGCTGTCGTTCGTCGCCAGCGTGCAATTGACCAGCAACGACATGCTGCGGGTCGGCGACTGGATCGAAATGCCCCAGGTCGGCGCCGACGGTGACGTGGTCGACATCACCCTGCACACCGTCAAAGTGCAGAACTTCGACAAGACCATCGTCTCGATTCCCACCTGGCGCCTGATGTCCGAGTCGTTCAAGAACTGGCGCGGCATGCAGGCCTCCGGTGGCCGGCGGATCAAGCGCAGCCTGTATATCGACGCCAGCGGCGTGCGTTTCATCCGCGACGACGAAGAGCTGAAGCTCACCCAGGTACACCTGCTGACCGACTACATGAGCCGCAAGAAGGCCGAGCTCAAGGCCTGGAACGAAGCTCAGGGCAATGTCGCGGCGATGTCCGCCAACCGCCGACGCATGACCAATATCGGCACCTTCCGCGCGTATGCCTTGGCCTATCTGAAAAGCCATCCGGAGATCCAGCCGAACATGACCTGCATGGTGCGGCAGATGCAGACCACCGCCCAAGGCATCCCGCTGGAGATCTACTGCTTCACCCGCACCACCGCATGGGCCGACTACGAGCGGATCCAGGGCGATATCTTCGACTACCTGCTGGCGGTGCTGCCGGAATTTGGTTTGAGCCTGTACCAGCAGCCCAGCGGCGGTGACTTGCGGGCGGGGATGTTGCCGGCGGTGCTGGGGGCCAGTCACCTGCCCCCGGCGGAAAAGGCAGTGATGTAACAACAAAAAACGGCACAACCCGAGTTGTGCCGTTTTTTTTGCGTTGGACCTTACTTGACCTGACGCTGCGGCGCGCCGTGAACCATGGTGTAGGCGTAATCCACGCCCATGCCGTAAGCGCCGCTGTGCTCCTGGACCAGGCCCATCACCGCGTCGTAGGTTTCCTTGTGAGCCCAGTCACGCTGGTATTCCAACAGCACTTGCTGCCAGGTGACCGGTACCGCGCCCGCCTGAATCATCCGTTGCACCGACATGTCATGCGCTTCTTTGCTGGTGCCGCCGGAGGCGTCGGTGACGATGTACACCTCGTAGCCTTCGGCCAGGGCTTCCAGGGCCGGGAAGTTCAGGCACACCTCGGTCCACAGGGCCGCCATGATCAGCTTCTTGCGCCCGGTGGCCTTCACCGCGGCCACCAGCGCCTTGTCTTCCCAGGAGTTCATCGAGGTGCGCTCGATCGGCTGCTGGTCCGGGAACACGTCCAGCAGTTCCGGCCAGATGTAGCCGCTGAAGCTCTTGGTCTCAACCGAGGTCAGGATGGTCGGCACGTTGAAGATCTTCGCCGCCTTGGCCAGCGCCACCGTGTTGTTCTTCAGGGTCTGGCGATCGATCGACTGCACGCCAAAGGCCATCTGCGGCTGGTGGTCGATCAGGATCAGGGTGGAGTTGGCTGGGTTGAGCAATTCGCGAATAGACATGGTGACTTCCTTTTAATGGTTTCGATTCGGTAAGGGGTGCGTTCAGCGCCGCTGTGAAGCTTGGCTGGCGGCTTGGAAGTAACTTTATGGGATGGATAAAATCGAGACAATTACCTAAAATCGAGAATCATTGATTCTAAAAGAGGGACAATCATGGATCGTATTGAATGCATGCGGGCGTTTGTCGTCACGGTCGGCGAGAACGGCTTCGCGGCCGCCGCGCGAGCCATGGACGTACCGCGCTCAAAAGTCAGCAAACAGATTCAGGCGCTGGAAGAAGCCATAGGCGTGCAACTGCTTCAGCGCACCACCCGCAGCCTGCATTTGACGGAGGCCGGGGCCGAGTATTTTGAAGCAGCACGTGAGGTACTGGCCGCCCTGGACGAAGCCGAACAGCGGGCCCGGGATGGTATCGGCGAGCTACGGGGCGTGTTGCGGGTCAATGCGCCGATGTCGTTCGGGCTGCATCGCCTGGGGCGGTTGATTCCGCTGTTCCATGAACAGCATCCGCATATCGAACTGCAACTGGTGCTCAGTGACCAGCAGGTGGACCCGGTACGCGGCGGGTTCGACGTGACCATCCGCATCGCCAGCATGCCCGACTCAACGATGATCGCCCGCCAGTTGGCACCTGCGCCACGGATCATGGTGGCTGCGCCAGCCTACCTGGCACGCGCGGGCACACCGCAGACCCCGCAAGACCTGCGCCACCACCAATGCCTCAATTATGGGTATCTGCAAAGCGGCGTCAGCCTGCAATTGAGCAAGGGCCAGGAAACCCAGCGGGTCAACGTTACCGGCCCTCTGCACGCCAACAACGGCGACCTGCTGGCCCAGGCGGCAGAGGCCGGGATGGGCATCGCGCTATTGCCGGACTTTATCGTCGAAGACGCCCTGAGCGCCGGGCGCCTGGTGCCGGTGCTCTGCGAATGGCAGGCGCCGGCAATCACCATCAATGCGGTTTATTCGTCAGCGCGACGCGTGCCGCAAAAGACCCGCGCATTCATTGATTTTTTGCTGACGCAATTGGCGCCGACGACCGCAGGCCCAGCCGGCTGATCCACACCGCCCCGAGAATCACCAACCCGCCCAGCAGCAACCTGCCCAACGGTTCATGCTGATTCCAGATCAGCAAGTTCAGCAACAACCCCACCGGCACATGCAGGTTGTTCATCACCGCCAATGTGCCACCGTTGACCATGCACGCGCCCTTGTTCCACCAGTACATGCCCAGTGCCGTGCTGACCAGCCCGAGGAATACCAGCACGCCCCATTGCAACGGCGCTTCCGGCAGGAAGTTGGCCTTGCCGAACATCAGGAACGCCGGCAACGCCACCGCCAACGCGCCGAGATAGAAGTAGCCAAAGCGCCGGTAATGCGGCAGATCACTTGGATGACGGGCCACCAGATGCTTGTAAAGCACCTGCCCGGCGGCGTAGGTGAAGTTGGCCAGTTGCAGCAGCAGGAAGCCCATGAAGAAGTTCGGGGTGATCTGGTCGAAGCGAATCACCGCTGCCCCCGCCACCGCCACCAGTGCGGCCACCAGCGCCCACGGGTTAAAGCGGCGGTTCAGGGCGTCTTCGATCAAGGTCACGTGCAACGGTGTCAGGATGGTGAACAGCAACACCTCCGGCACCGTCAGTACGCGAAAGCTCAGGTACAGGCACACGTAGGTCACGCCAAACTGCAGCGCGCCGATCAACAGCATGCCGCGCATGAACGCCGGCTCTACCGAGCGCCAGCGGGTCAGGGGGATAAACACCAGCCCGGCCAACAACACGCGCACCAGCACCGCGAAGTAACTGTCGACGTGACCGGCCAGGTATTCGCCGATCAAGCTGAAGGAAAACGCCTGGATCAGCGTCACAACAAGTAGATAGCCCATGCTCGCCTCATTTTGAATGGGCGCGACATTAGCGGTTTTCCGCGCGTTACGAAACTCAAGGCAAAAAAAACCCGACCTCGCTAAAAGCGTCAGTCGGGCGGGAGCACTCAGGAGCAAAAAGTGCAAAGGGAGGTTCGATACGCGTACTTGAAGGGTTGCGTGGAGCTATCTAAACAGCGGGCGATTATCTGACGATTAACATCTCACGCCACTTGGGCCAACAACGCCTTGGCCTGGTTCAAACCCTTCTCCTGGAAATCACCGCCCAGGTTCACACCCTCGGCATGAATGAACGTGACGTCATGGATGCCGATAAAGCCCATGACCTGACGCAGGTACGGTTCCTGGTGGTCGGTGCTGCCACCGGCGTGAATGCCGCCGCGGGCGGTCAGCACAAAGGCGCGCTTGTCGGTCAGCAGGCCCTGGGGGCCGGTGGCGGTGTACTTGAAGGTCACACCGGCACGCAGCACATGGTCGAGCCAGGCTTTGAGGGTGCTGGGAATCGCGAAGTTGTACATCGGCGCGGCCATCACCAACACATCGGCGGCCAGCAACTCATCGGTCAGTTCGTTGGAGCGGTCCAGGGAGGCCTGCTCAACCGTGCTGCGCTGCTCGGCAGGTTTCATCCAGCCGCCCAACAGATTGGCATCCAGGTGCGAAACCGGGTTGATGGCGAGGTCTCGTACGGTGATCTGATCAGCCGGATGGGCGACTTTCCATTGGCTGATGAATTGTTGGGTCAGCTGCCGGGAGATTGAGTCCTGCTGACGGGCGCTGCTTTCGATGATCAGAACACGGGCCATGATTATGTAAGCTCCATCGGTGAATGCTGTAAGGCGATGGAGTGAAGGTTAGACAGGGTCCGTTCGATTAAAAAGCGTAAAAAACTGCTATAACCCATCTAGAAATTTGTTTATAAGCGGAGTATTGCTGTACGCAAGCTCCGCTTTTGCCTTATTTCGGTGCGCAGGTGAGCTGGATACGCATCTTGATAACGGCACGGTTGAATTTGACCGTGGTATTGGTGGTTTTCCCTGCTGCAACCGTGACCTTGCGCGTACGCGGGGCTTCCGGGCCGTTGGTAAAGCGTACCTTGCACTCCGCGTCATTGGGGCCGTAGTTGGTGAGTTGGATCGAACTGATAGTGCTGTCGACGTCCGACGCGCTGTAATCGATCTTCACGCCCTGAATGTCTTTCGTCACATCGGTACTGAATGCAAACGCACTCAACGGCAGCAACGCCAGCAGCACACAACAGAATTTTCTCATTCGGCAGTCTCCAATAAGGACCGCCAGCTTAGGACAAGAGGAGCTCATCTTGAAAGCGCCCCGCGTTACCCTTGATCAATGGCGCACCTTGCAAGCCGTGGTCGACCATGGCGGCTTCGCCCAGGCGGCCGAAGCGCTGCACCGCTCGCAATCCTCGGTGAGCTACACCGTGGCCCGGATGCAGGATCAGCTTGGCGTGCCGCTGCTGCGCATTGACGGGCGCAAGGCCGTGCTCACCGAAGCCGGTGAAGTGCTGCTGCGCCGCTCCCGGCAACTGGTGAAAAACGCCAGCCAACTGGAAGACCTGGCCCACCATATGGAACAAGGCTGGGAAGCCGAGGTGCGGCTGGTGGTCGATGCCGCTTACCCCAACGCCCGCCTGGTGCGCGCCCTCACTGCCTTTATGCCGCAAAGCCGTGGCTGCCGGGTGCGTTTGCGCGAAGAGGTGTTGTCCGGCGTCGAAGAGCTGTTGATGGACGGCATGGCCGACCTCGCCATCAGCGGGTTCATCATTCCCGGTTACCTCGGTACGGAAATGAGCGACGTCGAATTTGTCGCCGTGGCCCACCCCGAACATCCGCTGCATCAATTGCACCGCGAACTGAGCTTCCAGGATCTGGAAAGCCACATGCAGGTGGTGATCCGCGACTCCGGCCGCCAGCAGCCACGGGACGTCGGCTGGCTCGGCGCCGAGCAGCGCTGGACCGTCGGCAGCCTGCCCACCGCCGCCACCTTCGTCAGCAGCGGCCTGGGCTTCGCCTGGCTGCCGCGACACCTGATCGAACGCGAACTCAAGGAAGGCCTGCTCAAGCTACTGCCCCTGGAACGGGGTGGCAGCCGCAACCCGACCTTCTATCTTTACTCGAACAAGGACAAACCCCTGGGCCCGGCCACGCAGATTCTCGTCGAGTTACTGCGCACCTTCGACACTGCACCATTGGACGCGCCATTCGCCGCACCGCAGCAAGCCTGAACAAGGAGTTCACGTGGCCTATTTCGAACATGAAGGTTGCACCCTGCATTACGAGGAATATGGCCACGGCGCGCCGCTGATCCTGATCCACGGCCTGGGCTCCAGTTGCCTGGACTGGGAACTGCAAGTGCCCGTGCTGTCCCAACACTATCGCCTGGTGGTGGTGGATGTGCGCGGTCACGGCCGCTCCGACAAACCCCGTGAGCGCTACAGCATCGCCGGCTTCACCGCCGACCTGGTGGCCTTGATCGAACACCTGCATTTGCCGCCGGCCCACGTGGTCGGCCTGTCCATGGGTGGCATGATCGCCTTTCAACTGGCAGTGGATGAGCCGCAAATGCTCAAGAGCCTGTGCATCGTCAACAGTGCGCCCCAGGTCAAGGTTCGCAGCGCCAGCGACTATTGGCAGTGGGCCAAGCGCTGGAGCCTGGCGCGCATCCTCAGCCTGACCACCATCGGCAAAGCCCTGGGCAGCCTGCTGTTTCCCAAGCCCGAACAGGCCGAACTGCGGCGCAAGATGGCCGAACGCTGGGCAAAAAACGACAAACGTGCTTACCTCGCCAGCTTCGATGCGATTGTTGGCTGGGGCGTACAGGAACAACTTTCGAAAATATCCTGTCCAACCCTGGTCATCAGCGCCGACCACGACTACACCCCCGTGGCGCAGAAAGAAATCTATGTAAAACTGCTGCCCGATGCGCGGCTGGTGGTGATCGAGGATTCCCGCCATGCCACGCCGCTGGACCAACCCGAACGCTTCAACAACACCCTGCTCGATTTTCTCAAGACAGTCGAAACCACAACCCAGGATCACTGACCCATGCTGAAAAAAATCGCCCTCTTTGCCGGTTCCGTACTGTTCGCTGCCAACCTGATGGCGGCCGAACCCGCCAAGGCACCCCACGTCTTGATCACCACCACCAATGGCGACATCGAGATCGAACTGGACCCGGTCAAAGCCCCGATCAGTACCAAGAACTTCCTGGCCTATGTCGACAAGGGCTTCTACACCAATACCATTTTTCACCGGGTAATCCCGGGCTTCATGGTGCAGGGCGGTGGTTTTACCCAGCAAATGTCGCAAAAGCCGACCGAAGCACCGATCAAGAACGAAGCCAGCAACGGCCTGCATAACGTGCGCGGCACCCTGTCGATGGCGCGTACCAACGACCCGAACTCCGCCACCAGCCAATTCTTCATCAACGTTGCGGACAATGCCTTCCTCGACCCGGGCCGTGATGCCGGTTACGCGGTGTTCGCCAAAGTGGTCAAGGGCATGGACGTGGTCGACATCATCGTCAACTCGCAGACCACCACCAAACAGGGCATGCAGAACGTGCCAATCGATCCTGTCCTGATCAAGTCGGCCAAGCGCATCGACTGAAGGCTACAGGGAGTTTCGCGCGGGGCCCGCAAGGCGTCGCGCGCATTTGAACAGGAGAGCCCGCCGCGCGGGCGTCAGACCTAATGCTCTATCGTCGTTTTGAACAACTGATCGACATCTTCCGCGAACCTCCCAGCGCGGCCCCTCCAGACAAAGTCCTACCCTTCTACGTCTATTACCTGCGCCAGGTATGGCCAAGCTTTGCCGCCTTGCTGGTGGTGGGCCTGATCGGCGCGCTGATCGAAGTGGCGCTGTTCAGCTACCTGAGCCGCATCATCGACCTGGCCCAGGGCACGCCGCCCGCCAACTTCTTCCAGATCCACGCCACCGAGCTGATCTGGATGGCCGTGGTCGCCCTGCTGTTGCGCCCGATCTTCGGCGCCCTGCATGACCTGCTGGTGCACCAGACCATCAGCCCCGGCATGACCAGCCTGATCCGCTGGCAAAACCACAGCTATGTGCTCAAACAGAGCCTGAACTTCTTCCAGAACGATTTCGCCGGGCGCATTGCCCAGCGCATCATGCAAACCGGCAACTCCCTGCGCGACTCCGCAGTGGCCGCCGTGGACGCGATCTGGCACGTGGCGATCTACGCCATCAGCGCCCTGGTGCTGTTCGCCGAAGCCGACTGGCGCCTGATGATCCCGCTGATCACCTGGATCGTCGCCTACAGCCTGGCCCTGCGGTACTTCGTGCCACGGGTCAAGGAGCGCTCGGTCATCTCCTCCGAGGCACGCTCAAAACTGATGGGGCGGATCGTCGACGGCTACACCAACATCACCACCTTGAAGCTGTTCGCTCATACGAATTTCGAGCAGAACTACGCCAGGGAAGCCATTGTCGAGCAGACCGAGAAAACCCAGTTGGCCAGCCGCGTCGTGACCAGCATGGACATCGTGATTACCACCATGAACGGCCTGCTGATTGTCACCACCACCGGCCTTGCCCTGTGGCTGTGGACCCAATCCCTGATTTCGGTGGGCGCCATCGCCCTGGCCACCGGCCTGGTGATTCGTATCGTCAACATGTCCGGCTGGATCATGTGGGTGGTCAACGGCATTTTCGAAAACATCGGCATGGTCCAGGACGGCCTGAAAACCATCGCCCAGCCGCTGGCAGTGACCGACCGGGAAAATGCCCCGCGCCTGGAAGTGCCCCATGGCGAGGTGCGGTTCGATCAGGTGGATTTCCACTACGGCAAGAAGAGCGGGATCATCAGCGGCTTGAACCTGGCGATTGAACCGGGTGAAAAGATCGGCCTGATCGGTCCGTCCGGCGCGGGCAAATCCACCCTGGTCAACCTGCTGTTGCGCCTGTACGACCTGCAAGGCGGCCGTATCCTGATCGACGGCCAGAACATCGCCGACGTCGCCCAGGAAACCCTGCGCGAACAGATCGGCATGATCACCCAGGACACCTCGCTGCTGCACCGCTCGATCCGCGACAACTTGCTGTATGGCAAGCCGGACGCCACCGACGAAGAGCTTTGGGCCGCCGTGCACAAGGCCCGCGCCGACGAGTTCATCCCATTGCTGTCGGACGCCGAGGGCCGCACCGGCCTCGACGCCCACGTCGGTGAACGCGGGGTGAAACTCTCCGGCGGGCAACGTCAGCGCATCGCCATCGCGCGAGTGCTGCTCAAGGATGCGCCAATCCTGATCATGGACGAAGCCACCTCGGCGCTGGATTCGGAAGTCGAAGCGGCGATCCAGGAAAGCCTGGAAACCCTGATGCAGGGCAAGACAGTGATCGCCATCGCCCACCGGCTGTCCACCATTGCCAGAATGGACAGGCTGGTGGTGCTGGAAAAAGGCCAGATCGCCGAGACCGGCAGCCATGCCGAATTGCTCGCACACGGCGGTTTGTATGCGCGATTGTGGCAACACCAGACCGGTGGCTTCGTCGGAATAGACTGATTCCGTTGGTTAACTGCAACCTCAATTCCGAACAATTCTGACAGTTTTCTTTATCCCGCTGGTCTTGCGACACAATCCTGCTGTACTCCAATCAGGCCCCAGGAGGGCCCTGATTTAAGGCAGCAGGGATGCATCACAGACCCGTTAATCAGATAGAGCAATCTATTAAGGATGTGTTCATGTCACTGTTCAAACGTTCCGTTACGGAAGGACTGGGTACGTTTTGGCTGGTGTTGGGTGGCTGCGGCAGTGCGGTACTGGCCGCATCGTCCCCGGTCGGGATCGGTGTGCTCGGTGTGGCCCTGGCGTTCGGGCTCACGGTGCTGACCATGGCATTTGCCATCGGGCACATCAGCGGTTGTCACCTGAACCCCGCAGTGTCGGTGGGGCTGGTAGTGGGCGGAAGATTTCCGGCCAGGGAGTTACCGGCGTACATCGTGTCCCAGGTAATCGGCGGCGTCGTTGCCGCTGCATTGTTGTACTTCATAGCCAGCGGCAAGCCGGGGTTCGAACTGGCTTCGGGCCTGGCCAGCAACGGCTACGGCGAGCACTCACCTGGTGGTTATTCGATGGCAGCGGGGTTTGTGTGCGAGCTGGTGATGACGGCGATGTTCGTGCTGATCATCCTCGGCGCCACCGACCGCCGTGTGCCGACGGGCTTCGCGCCCATTGCCATTGGCCTGGCGCTGACGCTGATCCACCTGATCTCGATCCCGGTCACCAACACCTCGGTCAACCCGGCCCGCAGTACCGGCCCGGCGCTGATTGTCGGCGGTTGGGCGCTCCAGCAGTTGTGGATGTTCTGGCTGGCGCCGATCCTCGGTGCAGTGGTCGGCGGCATTACCTATCGATGGCTGGGCGCGGAAAAAACCGCCTGAGCCAGACAGGTTCAGCCCTGCCGATAAGGCAGGGCTGCCCTCGCCTCCTCGGCATATGCCAGGATCCCCACGCTTTCGCGCTCCAGGAAATCCGCCACGGCGGTCTTCAATCCCGGGTGTCGCAGGTAATGCCAGGAGTGCGTGATCACCGGCTCAAACCCGCGAATCAACTTGTGCTCGCCCTGGGCGCCGGCGTCGAAACGCTGCAGGCCATGGGCAATCGCGTAATCCATGCCTTGGTAGAAGCAAGTCTCGAAATGCAGCCGGTCGAACTCGGCCAGGCAGCCCCAGTAACGCCCATAAAAACTGTTGCCGCCGATCAGGCTGAAGGCCATGGCCACCGGCCGTGAGCCTTGCTTGGCCAGCACCACGCGAATCGCCTCGGGCATGCGCTCGGCCAGCAGACTGAAAAACGCCCGGGTCAGGTACGGCGATTGTCGCCGTATGGCGTAGGTATTGGCGTAACAGGCGTAGACAAAATCCCACTGCGCCTCGCTCAACTCATGACCTTGCAGCCACTCGAACTCGATGCCCTGCCCCGCCACTTGTTCGCGCTCCTTGCGCATCTGTTTGCGCTTGCGCGAACTCAGCGCGTCGAGAAAGTCCTGGAAGTCGCGGTAGCCGCGGTTTTGCCAATGAAACTGGCAGCCCAGGCGTTGCAGCCAACCCGGCTGCCGGGCCAGTGCGGTGTCTGCGAGGGCGTCGGTAAAGTTGATATGGGCGCTGGAAAGGCCTTCGATTTCCAGGTAACCGGGCAGGCTTTTAAGCAATTCGAAACCGTCCTCGGCGCTGGCGGCCAACAGGCGCGGGCCGCTGACCGGGCTGAAGGGCACGGCCGTCAGCAATTTCGGGTAGTAGTCAATGCCCGCTCGCTCGCAGGCATCGGCCCAACCGTGGTCGAACACGTACTCGCCATAGGAATGCCATTTGCGATAGCTGGGCAACGCGGCAATCAGCCGTCCACCTTCATAGTGCAGCAAATGCTCGGGCTGCCAGCCGGAGTGCGGGCCGATGCTGGCGCTGTCTTCCAGGGCACTGAGGAACGCATGGCGCAGAAACGGCTGATCGACGGGGACCAACGCGTTCCATTCATCGGGCGCAATCTCGGACAGGTTATTCAAACGTTGTAACGGCATCCCATTCCCCGACGGTCACGGCTTTGTGTAGGAGCGAGCGTGCTCGCGATGATCGTTAACGACAACGCGACCATTCTGACAGAACGCGGTGATCTCGGGTTCTTCGCGAGCAAGCTCGCGCCTACAGGACACGGCGCAAAAAAAAGCCCCGCCAAACGGCGGGGCAAACCAAATGAGGAGCGCTTTGACGGATGAGGAAAGAGAGCTTTGGAGCGGTATTACAGGTTGCCTAGAACACGTATTGCACGCGGGCCACGATGGCGTCGCCGCTGTCGTCGCCATTGGCGTTCTGGATCTTGTCAGTGCTGACCTTGAGGTAGTTGGCAGACACCTTCACCGCTTCGTTGGCGTACCAGTTGACACCGATGGTGTTCAGGCTTGCCTTGGCGTCACCCACTTCACGGGTCGCGCTGTTACGCACTACGTTTTTGTCGTCAACGCTGATGTTGTCGTAGCGGTAGAACACTTCCCACGCACCGAACTGCTTGTTCTGCGGCTTGATGGTGTCGAACTTGGCGCCGTCGAGTTTGTAGACCCGGGACTCGCCGGTCAGCGTGTAGGCCACCTGGCCGTAGAACCCCGTGGCCTTCACGTCCTGATAAGCGCTGCTGTCGGCCTTCATCTTGCGGTTCAGGTATTCGGCCTGCAGGGACAGCGGACCGCGGGCGAAGGCAAATTCGCCGCCGAACACCGTGTCGGTGTCGTAGGCGTCGTTCGCGGTCAGGTTGCCGGAGTCCAGCCCTACACCGCCGCCGAAGGTCGCACGGTTGCCGTTGGCCCCGGCATCGTTACCGCCGTTGGTGGCAACGCCACGAGCGTCCAGGCGAGGACGGATCCGCGAGTCGAACGAGGTGTCCTTCAGGTCACGCACCGCCACGTCCACACCCAGGTGCAAGACGTTGCCGCTGTCGTGCATCGGCGCAAACACGGCACGGCCGTTGAACTGCTTCACGCCTTTGCCGTCCTTGTCGTTGATGTCCTTGGACGACACGCTGGAGGACAGGTAGGCCATGTCAGCCACCACGGCGCTGACCTGCAGGCCCATGCCGTTCTCGTGGGAGTTGATCCAGTCGGCGACTTCATAACCGAGGTTACGCTCGATGGCGGTCACCCATTTGGAACTGGTGGCTTTTTCCAGGCCGAAGTCCTGGTCGAAACGACCCGCGCGGATCACCACTGGCTTGAAGCCTACGTACGAGAAGGACGCTTCGTCGAAGTAGCCATCATCGGCATTGCCGGAGTTGTGGGAAAAGTCGTAGTTGATCTGGTATTTCCAGTCCTTGTACACCGTGCCGCCCAATTCGAGGTAGGCGCGTCGGAAATACGTGGCGTCCGCCGAGTTGCCATTCTTGGTGTAAAAACCATCAAACGTGCCGTAATCGGCCTGCAAACGACCACCCAGCTTGAAGCTGAAATTCTGGTCGGTGGTTGCAACCTCAAGGCCGCCCTTGGTTTTGACAACGATATCGGCACCGTCAGTAGTGACAGTACCGGCGAAAGCCTGGGCGGTGACGGCCAGGGCCAAGGCGCTGGCCGCGAAACCGGCGAAGTGCTTGCGGATCATCGAAGAATTCCCCTAATTGATGGTCTTGTGCATTGGTAAAACACGCGGTTTAGAGCCGCTGGTGTTGGGGGGCGATCTTGGCGAGGGGATATTTCAGCCGGGTTGCCGGAACATAAAGATTTTGTTACTCGGGAACTTTTTAATAGCCATTCGAAATAAGCCAGAGCCTACGGAAATCAATGCTCCAGCCCTGAAAACTGGTGAAAATGGCAGATGATACAAAATGTAAAAACACCTGATAAAAATGAAATATTTTTCATCTTGGTTGTTTTTTGAGCAAAAAAAAGCCCGCATCTTTTGTCGATGCGGGCTTCGTTTCAGTGTGAAAAGTGATGGATATTATTGGTCGCGGGAGCGCTCGGCGGCCAGGCGTTCGGCCAACGCATCAACATCGGCGATAGGCGGCTCGGGCAGGATCTTCAGCGTCGCCTGCATCAAGCGCATCTGCCGGATAAAGCGCCGGCAGTTGGGGCAGAACATCAGGTGATGGCGCACCAGCAGGCGCTCGCGAAAGGTCAGTTGCCCATCGAGATAGTCACTGGAACGTGCCACTTGTTCCTTACAGGTCAACATTCGCCGGTTTCCTCAAAATGCTCCACCGTGGCGAAGACTTTAAGCCGTGCTCGATGCAACAGCACACGAACATTGGAGAGCGATAGCGTCAGAAGATTACAAATCTCCTCCAACTCCAGCCCCTGGCGCTCACGCAGCAGCAGTACGCTGCTTTGCAGTTCGGAAAGACTGGCCAGCGTGTGCTCCAGGCAATTACGCAGTTCGTCTTCGGTTAGCAGCGCTTCGGGAGTGTCCTGATGCCAGGCAAACGGCGCGACGGCCCAGTGGCCATCGTCGGGCACGAAGCGATCATCGCCGATGGTGCCGTGGGGTGACGGCAGGTCATCGAGCAGCACTTCCCGGCGGTTTTGCTTGTAGCGGCCCTTTGCCGAGTTGGCAGTAATGGTCAGCAGCCAGGTCTTGAGGCTGGAACGCCCCTCGAATTTCGCCAGGTTGCGCACCACCGAGAGCCAGGCGTCCTGCACCACCTCGTCGGCATGGCGCTGGCCAACAATGGCATAGGCCACCGCGCGCATAGCGCTCTGGTAAGTGGTGACCAACTCCTTGTAGGCCCGCTGCTCACCCTTGAGCAATCGTTCAAGCAGGTGCGCGTCGTCCGCTGCTGCCATTCAAGACCTCGATTTCAAAACATGATCAGCGTTTGCGCAGGATCACGCTACCAATCGAATACCCTGCGCCAAACGAGCTAAGCACAGCCACAGCGCCCTTCGGCAAGTCGTCCTGGTAGGTGTGGAACGCAATCACCGAACCCGCCGAACTGGTGTTGGCGTAAGTATCGAGGATCACCGGCGCCTCTTCCACAGAAGCCTCGCGGCCCAGCAGTTTCTTCACGATCAGGTGATTCATGCTGAGGTTGGCCTGGTGCAGCCAGAAACGCTTCACATCGCCGACATTCAGCTGGTTTTCCGACAGGTGCTTGCCGATCAACTCGGCGACCATCGGGCAGACATCACGGAAGACTTTGCGGCCTTCCTGCACGAACAGCTTGTCCGGGGCACCAATCCCCTCTTCCGCCGCGCGGTTGAGGAAGCCGAAGTTATTGCGGATGTTGTTGGAGAACTTGGTCAGCAACTTCGTGCTCACCACGTCGAACTGATGCTCGGAAGTGGCCAGGTCGGCCCGCTCCAGGATCACGGCGGTGGCCGCATCGCCAAAGATGAAATGGCTGTCGCGGTCGCGGAAGTTCAGGTGGCCGGTGCAGATCTCCGGGTTGACCATCAGGATCGCCCGCGCCTGGCCCAGCTGGATGCTGTTGGCGGCGTTCTGGATACCGAAGGTCGCCGAGGAACACGCCACGTTCATGTCAAAGCCAAAACCCTGGATACCCAGCGCTTCCTGGACTTCGATGGCAATCGCCGGGTACGCCCGCTGCAGGTTGGAACAGGCGACGATCACACCGTCGATATCGGCGGCGGTCTTGCCGGCACGCTGCAACGCTTGCTCGGCAGCACTGACGGCCATCTGGCAGAGGATCGACCATTCGTCGTTGGAGCGCTCGGGCAGGCGTGGCGCCATGCGTTGCGGGTCGAGAATGCCGGCCTTGTCCATGACAAAGCGGCTCTTGATGCCCGAGGCCTTCTCGATAAAGGCGGCGCTGGATTCGGTCAGGGCCTCCACGTCACCGCGTTCAATGGCGGCGGCGTTATCCAGGTTGAACTGTTGCACGTAAGCATTGAAAGACTGCACCAGCTCTTCGTTGGAGATGCTGTTGGCCGGGGTGTACAGGCCTGTGCCGCTGATGACGACGTTATGCACGGTCGTTCCTCTAAATCTGTTCAGGCAGAAGGGTATTGGTACCGTCGTACCAAACCGTAAGTAGTTTTATGCCGCCCAGCGGCCTTCAAACTGGAAACGCTTTATTCCATCGCGCCACGGCTGCACCAGCCCAACTCGACGATCCCGGCATTTATAACCGCGAAGTTTGCCACAACATCGGACACTTGGCGCCTATCCCGCACAAACACCTTCCCTGTGGCGAGCGAGCAAGCTCGCTCGCCACAGTTGCTTGCCGCACGTCGGTCACGCTTCGACCAGGCTCCATTGCTTGCTCAGGCGCTTGTCGGAAATCGGTACCTTGGTGCCCAACTGCTGGGCAAACAGCGAAACCCGGTATTCCTCCAGCCACCAGCGATACAGCTCCAGCTGAGGGTCGCGCTTGCCTTCCTGGGCGTGTTTGTTCAGGCGGTTCTGATACTGGCTCCACAAACCGCCCAACTCGGTACTCCAGACCCGGTCCTTCTGCACCTGGCTTGGCAATTTCTCCAGGCGCAGCTCGATGGCCTTGAGGAAGCGCGGCAGTTCCTTGAACCATTGCGCCGGAGTTTCCCGTACGAAGCCGGGGTACACCAGATTGCTCAGTTGCTGCTTGATATCATTCAGCGCCACCGCCTGGGCCAGGTCAATCTTGCCCTTGAAGCGTTTTTGCAGGCCATGCCACAGTTTCAAAATTTCGAGGGTCAGGCGCGCCTGGCGCTCGGCGTGCTCGGTCCAACTGCCACGCTTGCGCTCGGCCAGGGCGGCCAGGCCGGCGCCGTCCCGCGGCAGGCTGGCTTCGCCTTCCAGCACGCAACTGTCGAGGCTGGCCAACAGAATGTCTTCCACCAGGGCTTCGATACGCCCCAGCTCGCGGTACATCAACCCCAACTCGGTCAGGCCCGGCAATTTGCCCCGCAGGAACTTTGCCGGCTCGGCCAGTTGTTGCAGCAGCAGGCGCTGCAAGGCTCGACGGTGCTGGAACTCAGCCTCGGCAGCGGTAGAGAAACGCCCTTCCTTGACCGTGCCGTTTTCTTCGACCAAGGCCGGATACACCGTCATCGAAAGCCCGGCGATGTTTTGCTGGGTTTTCTCGGCCACCGCCGCGAACACCTTGGCCTCCACCGGCTGCTGGCTCTTCGCAGTCTGCGGCACCGCCAACGCAGCTTGGCTGGCCTCGGCGAAACGCGCGGTCAACTCGGCCAGGTCGCGGCCTTCACCGAGGAACTTGCCCTGGCCGTCGACCACTTCCAGGTTCATCTTCAGGTGGCTCTCCACCTGCTGCGCAGCCTCGGCCCAGGCTTCATCGCTGACCCGTGCCCCGGTCATGCGCAGCAGCTCACGCCCCAAGGCCTGAGGCAACGAGCCTTGGCCGAACTCGATACGTTGCAACGCCGCCTTGACGAAATCCGGCACCGGCACGAAGTTCTTGCGCAGGGCCTTGGGCAAGTTGCGCACCAGGGCAATGCACTTGGCCTCGATCACACCCGGCACCAGCCATTCCAGGCGCTCGGGTGGCAAGGCCGGCAACAGCGGCGCCGGCACGCGCAGGGTCACACCGTCCCGTGGATGGTTGGGTTCGAAGTGATAACTCAAGGCCAGGGCCAGGTCGCTCAGGTGCAAGGTGTCGGGGTAATGGGCGGCGGTGACTTCACTGGCCTCGCGGGCCAGCACGTCTTCTTCGCGCATGATCAACAGCTGCGGGTCTTTCTGGCTGTTGACCTTGTACCAACTGTCGAAGGTCGCGGTCTGGTGAATCTCCGCCGGCAGGCGCGCATCGTAGAAGGCGTACAGCGTTTCCTCGTCCGCCAGGATATCGCGCCGGCGGGCCTTGGCTTCCAGTTCGTCGAGCTGCTCCAGCAATTGCTGGTTGGCCGTCAGGCAGCGGGCCCGGGACTGGATCTCGCCGCGCACCAGGCCTTCGCGGATAAACAGCTCGCGAGACGTCACCGGATCAATCGGCCCGTAATGCACCGGCCGGCGCCCGACGATGATCAACCCGAACAGGGTGATCTGCTCAAACGCCACCACCTGGCCGCGCTTCTTTTCCCAATGGGGTTCGAAGTGGTTTTTCTTGATCAGGTGCCCGGCCAACGGCTCGATCCAGTCGGCGTCGATCTTGGCCACCATCCGCGCGTACAGCTTGGTGGTTTCCACCAGCTCGGCGGTCATCAGCCATTGCGGACGCTTCTTGCCAATACCCGACGACGGGTGAATCCAGAAACGCCGCTGACGCGCGCCGAGGTAATCGCCCTCTTCGGTCTTCTGGCCAATCTGGCTGAGCAGGCCGGACAGCACCGCCTTGTGCAGTTTCGGGAAGTCCGCCGGTTCTTTGTTGACGGTCAACTGCATGTCGCGACAGATCAGGCTCAACTGGCGGTGGGAGTCACGCCATTCCCGCAGGCGCAGGTAGTTCAGGAAATTCTTGCGGCACCAATTGCGCAGCGGGCTGGCGGTCAATTCCTGGCGCTGCTCTTCAAAACCACGCCACAGGTTCACCAACCCGGCGAAGTCCGAATCCGCGTCCTTCCATTGTGCGTGAGCCTGGTCGGCGGCTTGCTGGCGCTCCGGCGGACGCTCGCGCGGGTCCTGGATCGACATGGCGCTGGCGACGATCAGCACTTCCTGCAGGCTGCCAAGCTTGGCTGCCTCCAGCAACATGCGGCCCATGCGTGGGTCCACCGGCAGACGCGCCAACTGGCGGCCCATCGGTGTCAGCTGGCTGTTGCGGTCAACGGCGGACAACTCTTGCAGCAGGTTGAAACCGTCGCTGATGGCCTTGCCGTCCGGCGGCTCGATAAACGGGAAATCGGTGATCTCGCCCAGGCGCAGGTGCAGCATCTGCAGGATTACGGCCGCGAGGTTTGTGCGAAGAATCTCGGGGTCGGTAAATTCCGGGCGCCCGATAAAATCCTCTTCGCTGTACAAGCGCACGCAGATACCGGGTTCGACCCGCCCGCACCGGCCTTTACGCTGGTTGGCACTGGCCTGGGAAATCGCCTCGATCGGCAGTCGCTGCACCTTGGCCCGGTAGCTGTAGCGGCTGATGCGCGCGGTGCCACTGTCGATCACATAACGAATGCCTGGCACGGTCAGCGAGGTTTCCGCGACGTTGGTCGCCAGCACCACACGCCGGCCTGGGTGCGACTGGAAAATCCGCTGCTGCTCCGCCGGTGACAGGCGCGCATACAGCGGCAGGATTTCAGTGTGCTTGAGCTGGGCCTTGCGCAGCATGTCGGCAGCGTCGCGAATCTCGCGCTCGCCGGGCAGGAACACCAGCACATCGCCGGGGCTCTTGCGCTCGCTGCGCTCGAAGGCGGCGATCTCATCGAGGGTGGCGAGAATCGCCTGGTCGACGGTCAGGTCGTCCTCGACGCGGTTGCCCTCCTCGTCCTGCTCCAGGGTCAGCGGGCGGTACCAGGTCTCCACCGGGAAGGTGCGGCCCGACACCTCGACAATCGGCGCATCGTCGAAGTGCTTGGAAAAGCGCTCCAGGTCGATGGTGGCCGAGGTGATGATGACCTTGAGATCCGGGCGACGCGGCAGCAGGGTTTTCAGATAACCCAGCAGGAAGTCGATGTTCAGGCTGCGTTCGTGGGCTTCGTCGACGATGATCGTGTCGTAGCGTTCGAGGTAGCGGTCGTTCTGGGTTTCGGCCAGCAGGATACCGTCGGTCATCAGCTTGATCAGGGTGTTGGAATCACTCTGGTCTTCAAACCGCACCTGATAACCCACCAGGGAACCCAGCGGCGTCGCCAACTCTTCCGCGACCCGGCTCGCCACGCTGCGCGCCGCAATCCGCCGCGGCTGGGTGTGGCCGATCAGGCCGTATTGGCCGCGGCCGATTTCCAGGCAGATTTTCGGCAACTGGGTGGTTTTACCCGAACCGGTCTCACCGGCAATGATCAGCACCTGATGCTTGAGCAACGCTTCCTTGATCTCGTCACGCTTGGCGGCGATCGGCAGGCTGTCGTCATAGCGAATCACCGGCAGGCTGGCGCGCCGCGCCGTCACCTGGGCGCAGGAGGCCTGCATCCGCGTCACCCACTGCGCAAGTTTTTCCTCATCGGGTTTCTTGCGCAGCTCAAGCAGCTGCCGCCGCAAGCGGTGGCGGTCGGCGAGCATGGCGTGATCGAGGTTTTTCAGCAGTTGGTCGATAGCGGGCGCTTGGTCAGTCATCAGGTACGCAAAGGTCGTCTATGTAGGCAGGGGGCGGATTGTCGCAGAAAAGCGCCGCCGCGCGCTCCCCTCATTCATTGTCCAGGCCCTTGCGCCGGTAAGGAAACACATCGATTACCTTGCCGGCGCGAATCGCCTCTTGCAGGCCTTTCCAGTAGTCGGCGTTGTACAACTCGCCGTGCAGTTCGTCGAACAGGCGGCGCTGGCCGGAATCAGCAAACAGGAATGGCGGAAACTCCTCGGGAAACACGTCCAGCGGACCGATGGAATACCAGGGCTCGGAGGCCATTTCATCTTCCGGGGTACGCGGCGCCGGGATGTGGCGGAAGTTGGCCTCGGTCAGGAAACAGATTTCGTCATAGTCGTAGAACACCACGCGACCGTGGCGGGTGACGCCAAAATTCTTCAGCAGCATGTCGCCCGGGAAAATATTCGCCGCCGCCAGTTGCTTGATCGCCAGGCCGTAGTCTTCCAGGGCTTCGCGCACCTGGGCTTCGTTGGCGTTTTCCAGGTAGAGGTTCAGCGGGGTCATGCGCCGCTCGGTCCAGCAGTGGCGGATCAGTACCGTATCGCCTTCGACTTCGACGGTACCGGCGGCGACTTCCAGCAGTTCGGCCAGGCATTCAGGTTCGAATTTGCTCAACGGAAAACGGAAGTCGGCGAACTCCTGGGTGTCGGCCATGCGCCCTACCCGGTCGACACTTTTCACCAACCGGTACTTCTCGATCACGGTGGCGCGGTTGACGTTTTTCGACGGTGAAAACCGGTCCTTGATGATCTTGAACACGGTGTTGAACCCCGGCAGGGTAAACACGCTCATGACCATGCCGCGCACGCCCGGCGCCATGATGAACTGGTCATCGGTGGTGGCAAGGTGGTTGATCAGCGCCCGGTAGAATTCGGATTTGCCGTGTTTGTAGAAGCCGATGGAGGTGTACAACTCGGCGATGTGCTTGCCCGGCAGGATGCGCTTGAGGAAGCCGATAAACTCCGCCGGCACCGGCACGTCCACCATGAAATAGGAGCGGGTGAACGAGAAGATGATCGACACATCGGCCTCGTCGGTGATCAGCGCGTCGATCTGGATGCCGCGCCCTTCGCGGTGCAGCAGCGGGATCACCAGCGGCCACTGTTCGTCGCGGGTGTAGATGCGTCCGACGAGGTACGCGCCTTTGTTGCGGTACAGCACCGAGGAAAACAGTTCGACGTTGAGGTCCGGGTCCTTGCACACCCAGTCCGGCAGGTTTTCGCGCAATTGCACCTCCAGGCGGCGCAGGTCGGCGGGCAAGTCGGCGTAGGGTTCGCTGAAACTGTAGTCGGCGAAAATCTGCTCCAGCATGCCCGCCAGCTTGCCGCCCGGCCTGTAGGTGCGGGTTTGCGCCGCCCGGGCGCGGCGCAGGCTGGGCCGGGTGGTGTGGATGAACATGCAGCCATCGCTGATCAGGTCATGGCTGAACAGGCCGCAAAACGTCGAGTTGTACCAGGTCTCGGACAGCTCATCGTCAAACCGCAGGTCGATCAGGCTGATGTAGGCACTTTTCACCAGCGGCCAGGCGGCAATGTCGAGCAACACGGCTTCATCGAAAGCCGCCCGCAGCCGCGCCGTGACTTCGCTGACCTTCTCTTCGTAAAGATTGATGCGCGCAGCCGATGCCGCCTGCCCTTGCTGCCACTGCGCCTTTTCAAAACGCTCCCGGGCGCCGTCGGTGATCTGGCGGAAGTGCTCGCGGTAGTCGTCGAAGCCGTCGAGGATCATCTGCGCAATGTCGAGGGCGGGCGTTGGCTGCGGCATTCGGGAAACCTCTGCGGGCATTTGGAGTGAGCTGAGCTTAGCCAGTGTGCGGGAACAGGAGAAGGATCATTTTTCATTCAGACTTGTACAAGAGTGTTCATTTCGTACATTTATTTACTCTTTATTTAATTCGACTAACTGGTCAACAAAAAACCCGCGCGTCACCCTCCCCGCATTAAACGTTTCATCTACAGGCCTTGTGTGACGTGGCCTGCCTGTGCGAGCCGGGATAAATAAGAGTCTTTGCTCTACTGCTCCGGTACTGGTGGCTTCTCGACCATTGGATCCAACGTAAGGGAAACCCTGACTACCCTAGCTAGTGGCACTTTGCTATATAGCGCGCCCTCTCCCACCTAACAAGGTCAGAAGACCGATCCGGGATCAGGTTCTAACCGCCAAAGGAGCATTGAGATGTCATTGAGGAATATGGGGATCGGCCTGCGCGCCAGTCTGAGTTTTGGGGTTTTGGCCAGCCTGTTGATCGTGGTCGGCCTGTTTGGTTTAGGCCAGATGGCCAAGCTGCGGGAAAGCGCACTGATCATCGAAGAGTCGTGGATGCCGAGTATTGAAAACATTCACGACAGCGCCGCCTGCGTCGCCAGCATCCGTCTGGAAGCGTTGCGCTTGCTCACCACCGATGAGTCCCGGGTGCGTGACAACAGCAAAAACCTGATCACCCGCCAGCGTGGCGACCTTGAAGAACTGCTGAACCGTCACGAAACCCTGCTGAGCAACGAGCAGGAACGCGACCTGCTCAAACAGTTGAAAGCCAACGTTGCGAGCTATATGACGATCGTCGGCCAGATGATTCAACTGGTCGACCAGGACCAGCAGCAAAACGCCATGGACCTGCTCAACAGCCGCCTCGCCCCCCAAGGCATGGTCCTCAATAAAAGCCTGGAAGACATGATCACTTTCAACCAAAAAGGTGTGGAAGACGCCGCAACATCGGCGGCGCAGATGTACACCAGCGCCCAATGGGTGGTCGGCACCATCATCGTCACCGCCCTGATGGCAACTTTACTGCTGGCCTGGCTGCTGACCCGCAGCATCACCGCGCCCATTGGCCAGGCACTGACAGTGGCCCGCACCATCGCCTCCGGCGATCTAAGCCGGCCGATCGTCGTGGAGGGCAAGGATGAGCCGGCGCAACTGCTCACCGCGCTGGCCACCATGCAGGCCAACCTGCAGGAAACCATCCGTGGCATCAGCGAATCGTCGCAGCAGTTGGCATCGGCGGCGGAGGAGATGAGTTCGGTAATGGAGCAGAGCACCCGCGGCCTGCAAGCGCAGAACGACGAGATCGAACAGGCTGCCACCGCCGTGACGCAGATGAGCGCGGCAGTCGATGAAGTGGCGGGCAATGCGGTTTCCAGCGCCGAAGCCTCCAAGGCCTCCGACGAAGACAGCAAGCACGGTCACTACCAGATCAGCGAAACCATCAGCTCGATCCAGAACCTGGTGGACGAAGTCCTCGGTGCCTCGACCAAGGCCGAGGGCCTGGCGGCGCAGGCCCAGGACATCAGCAAGGTGCTTGAAGTGATTCGCGGGATTGCCGGGCAAACCAACCTGCTGGCACTCAACGCAGCGATTGAGGCGGCACGCGCGGGCGAGGCCGGTCGTGGTTTTGCCGTGGTGGCTGACGAAGTGCGCTCCCTGGCACAACGCACCCAGGACTCCACCGAAGAAATCGAGCAGATGATCAACGGTATCCAGCAAGGTACCCAGGACACCGTCGGCGCCCTGAACAGCAGCGCCGAACACGCCGGCCAGACCTTGCAGCGGGCCAACAGCGCCGGCAGTGCACTGGAGAAAATCACGGCGGCAATCTCACAGATCAGCCAGCGCAACCTGGTGATCGCCAGCGCCGCCGAGCAGCAAGCGTTGGTGGCTCGTGAGGTGGACCGCAGCCTGGTGAACATCCGGGACCTGTCGACGCAAACCGCCGCCGGTGCCACCCAGACCTCGGCGGCCAGCCAGGAACTGTCGCGGCTGGCGGTGGACCTCAATGGCTTGGTGACGCGTTTCGTGCTGTAAAACATGTATTAGCGATTGTGTCAGACAGGTCGGTGGGCAACACTTCCGCCCTTATCAAACTGGAGTTCCTCCGTGAGACCTGTCGACACCCTGCACCTGTTGGTGCTGGCCGCTATCTGGGGCGCGAGTTTTTTGTTCATGCGAATTATCGCGCCGGAAATCGGCACCCTTCCTACCGCGTTTTTCCGGGTGTCGATTGCCGCCACCGGCCTGCTGGTGATCCTCGCCATGATGCGGGTGAGTTGGGATTTCCAGGGCAAGTTCAAGACGGTCCTGTTGCTCGGGGTGATCAACTCGGGCATTCCCGCAACCATGTATTCAGTGGCGGCCCAAGTGCTGCCGGCCGGTTACTCGGCGATCTTCAATGCCACGACGCCACTGATGGGCGTGCTGATTGGCGGGTTGTTCTTCAGTGAGCGCCTCACGCCGTCGAAAATCGCCGGGGTATGCCTGGGCCTGTTCGGCGTTGGCATCCTGACCCGCGCCGGGCCGGTGGCCTTCGACATGGAATTGCTGATGGGTGCGCTGGCATGCCTGTTGGCGACCACCTGCTATGGCTTTGCCGGCTTTTTGGCACGCCGCTGGCTCGATCAACAGGGCGGGCTGGACAGTCGTCTCGCAGCCTTGGGCAGCATGCTCGGGGCCACGCTGTTCCTGCTGCCGCTGTTTGCCTGGAGTGCCATCAGCCATCCACCGGTCAGCTGGGGTGGCTGGCCTGTATGGTTGTCGCTGCTGGGGTTGGGGCTGGTATGCACGGCGTTTGCCTACATCCTGTACTTCCGCTTGCTGACGTCCATCGGCCCGGTGAAGTCGATGACCGTGACCTTCATGATTCCGCCATTCGGGGTGTTGTGGGGCGCGTTGCTGCTGGATGAGCCGTTGTCCATGGCGCATCTGTATGGCGGGTTGTTGATTGCGGGGGCGTTGTGGCTGGTGCTTCGGCCGGGGAAATTGGCCCGCAAGCTGTAGGAGCTTTTTGGCTCCTACAGCATTGGGTTTATCAGCCCTTACGGAACACGAAAGCCAATCCGACGATGATCAAGCCCATCCCCAGCAAGCTCAACATTGCCAGCTTGTTGCCGAAGATCAGGTAGTCCATCACCGCCGTCACCGCGGGCACCAGGTAGAACAAGCTGGTGACATTCACCAGGTTGCCCCGGGCAATCAGCCGGTACAGCAACAGCGTCGCCAGCAATGACACCACCAGCCCCATCCACAGCACCGGCACGAAAAAGCCGGTGTTGTGTTCAAAGTGGAACGGCTGGAACGGCACAAACACCGAGCACAACAGCAAGCCGGCCAGGTATTGCACAGGCAACGTGCCCAACGGGTTATCGGTGATGCGCTTCTGCATGATCGAACCAAAGGTCATGCTGGCCAGGGCCAACAGGCCAAAAAGCATGCCTGCCAGGGACATGCCGGACATCCCGATGCCCTGGTACACCACCATGATCAACCCCGCCAATCCCAGCGCGAGGCCGAACATCCGGCTCCAGGAGCGCCGGCGCTCCATCAACACCACGGTCAGGATCGGCTGCACGCCCATGATGGTTGCCATCATGCCGGGCGTGACTTTGAGGTCCAGGGCCAGCAGATAGAAAATCTGGTAGGCCCCCAACAGCACCAGCCCGGTAGCCGCCGCGTAAAGCATCGGCTTGCCGGGACGCGGCAACTTCAGCTTGAGGATCGGTACCAGTATCACCAACCCCGCCAGGGCGATGGCGAAACGGATCAGCAGAAACGCAAAGGGTGAAGCGTGGGCCAGGCCCCATTTGGAGAAAATCGCCCCGCTGCTCCACAGCAAGACAAACAGGCTCGTCGAGGCCGCCGCGGCCACGGATTGTTTCGAAAGAACAGACATGGATACCACCTGTGATCAGGCAAAAAGCCAACTCAGCAACAGCTGAAATTCAGTAGGTTTTTTCAGGCGGGCACAGGGGAACAGCCATCAGCTGATCAGCCCGAAATGCCAACACCCGGCGGTGATACGACTGCGTACACCGGCGTGCTACTGACAGGTGGGGGGTAGTGACTGATCTGCGCAGGCTGCTGGCTCCCGCACGGCACGACCGCAGCGTTGACCGCTGAATCGACTACCGCTATGCGCAGGGAAGCTGGCATGTGCTGATCTTTTATGAAGGGATGAACAAGGTGTCTGGAAACACCTGCGGCCGACTATAACCAGCTGGGGACATGCTTTGCAATAACTTCGCCCGTACAAATCCAACTCATAAAAAAACCGCTCATCGGAGCGGTTTTTTCGTGCCTGCAAACGCCTTAACCAAATAACCAATACCCCAGCGCCGTCAGCACCACCACCGCCAGCACTGGCCGCAGGATGCGATAAGCCTTCGGATGCTTGCGCTTCCACTGCTTGACCACGCCACTGAAGCTGTCGCTGAAGCGCTTGCTCCAGGCATACGCCTGGTTGATCCCGCCAACGCGTTCGTCATCCAGGTTCTGCGGCGCGGTGGCGCGCCCCAGTTGCGCGCTGACCCAACGGTTGATGCGGGTCATCAGGCGGTTGCTCAGCGGGCGTTCGATGTCGCAGAACAGGATCACCCGGGTGTGCTCGGTTTCGTTCTTCACCCAGTGCACGTAGGTCTCGTCGAACATTACGTCTTCACCGTCGCGCCAGGCGTACACCTGGCCGTCGACGAAAATACGGCAGTCGTCGGAGTTCGGCGTGGACAGCCCCAGGTGATAACGCAGGGAACCGGCAAACGGGTCACGGTGCGGGTTGAGGTGGCTGCCACCTGGCAACAGGGCGAACATCGCGCCCTTGACGTTGGGAATGCTGCTGACCAGGGCCACGGTTTTCGGGCACAGCAGTTCAGCCGACGGCAACGGTTTGTCGTACCACTTGAGGTAGAAACGCTTCCAGCCCTTCTTGAAGAACGAGCCGAAACCGGCGTCGTTGTTCTTCTCCGCGGCGCGGATGTAGCCCTCGTCGAACAGGTGCATGGCCTCTTCGCGAATCACTTCCCAGTTGTCCTTGAGCACGTCCAGCTCCGGGAACTTGCTGCGGTCCAGGTACGGCTTGGACGGCACGGCGGAGAAGATGTACATCAAGGCGTTGTACGGGGCGAACAGCGCTGAATGGTTGACGAACTGACGCAACATCGGCAAACGGGCCTTGCCACGCAAATGCACATACAGCGTGCTGCCGATAAACAGCAGCAACACCGACAGTTTGGCGGCCAAAGAAAAGGTCATGCAGCAACTCCTGGAAATAGGCGTCTGGCCATTAGCCTCCCGTTAAGGGGAAACCAGACGTAGCAGCCGGCCATGATAAACACTCCGGGCCTCGGGAAAAACCCGCGCACTCCAACAATCAGCATCTAGCGGTGCGCGATAACGGGCCAATTATGCATAAGGGCCACGCCATCGCGCTGATTTGAATCAAGCCTGGTTTTCCTGATCGGTGAACAAATCGGCGAACAGCATGCTCGACAGATAGCGTTCACCGGAGTCCGGCAGCACCACGACGATGGTCTTGCCCTGCATTTCCGGCTTCTCCGCCAGTCGCACCGCCACGGCCATCGCCGCGCCGCAGGAGATACCACACAGAATCCCCTCCTCCTGCATCAGGCGCAACGCCATGGCCTTGGATTCTTCGTCGCTGACCAGTTCGACCCGGTCGACAATCGACAGGTCGAGGTTCTTCGGCACAAAACCGGCGCCGATACCCTGGATCTTGTGGGGGCTGGGCTTGATCTCTTCACCGGCCAGCGCCTGGGTAATCACCGGCGAACTGATCGGCTCGACCGCCACCGACAGGATCGGCTTGCCCTGGATGTTCTTGATATAGCGCGACACCCCGGTGATGGTGCCGCCAGTGCCCACGCCCGCTACCAGCACGTCCACCGCGCCATCAGTGTCATTCCAGATTTCCGGACCGGTGGTTTTCTCGTGGATCGCCGGGTTGGCCGGGTTTTCGAACTGGGCCGGCATAAAGTACTTGGCCGGGTCGCTGGCAAGGATTTCGCCGGCTTTTTCAATCGCGCCCTTCATGCCCTTGGCCGGCTCGGTCAACACCAGTTCGGCGCCGAGGGCCTTGAGCACCTTGCGGCGCTCGATGCTCATGGAGGCGGGCATGGTCAGCAACAGCTTGTAACCACGGGCGGCGGCAACAAATGCCAGGCCGATCCCGGTGTTGCCGGAAGTCGGCTCGACAATGGTCATGCCCGGCTTGAGTTTGCCGCTGCCTTCGGCATCCCAGATCATGTTTGCGCCAATCCGGCACTTCACCGAATACCCCGGGTTACGCCCTTCGATCTTGGCCAGGATAGTCACGCCACGCGGCGCGATACGGTTGATCTGAACCAGGGGCGTGTTACCGATGGAGTGCGCGTTGTCTGCAAAAATGCGGCTCATGACGGGTCCTTAAGGCAATTTCAGGAAGGCCCCAAGGGTATGCCTCGTGCTGCAAGGCGTCCAGTCAAGCGAACGTCCGGCGGCGCCAGCAGTCAATCGCCTACACGGATGGAGAATTTTCCTATGAAACGTCGCTACAGTTGGCCGCTCTGGACCCTCGTCGGGGTCGTGGTACTGCTGGTCGTCCTGGATATCGCCCTGCCCTATCTGGTGCGCAATTACCTGAATGACAAACTCGCCGACATGGGCGATTACCGCGGCCAGGTCACCGATGTCGACCTCGCACTGTGGCGCGGCGCCTATCGGATCAACGGCCTGCAGATCGTCAAGGTCGACGGCAAGGTGCCGGTACCGTTCGTCAAGGCGCCGGTGATCGACCTGTCGGTCAGCTGGCATTCGCTGTGGTACGACCACGCAGTGGTGGCCGAGGCACAGTTCATCAAGCCGGAGCTGAACTTCGTCGACGGCGGCACCAACAAACAGGCGTCCCAGACCGGTCAGGGCACCGACTGGCGGGCCCAACTGAGCAAACTGTTGCCGATCACCCTGAACGAGGTACGCATCGACGACGGAAAGATCGCGTTCCATAACTTCAGTTCGAAACCGCCGGTCAATATGTACGCGACCCAGGTCAACGCCAGCTTCTACAACCTGACCAACGTGGTGGATGTCAAAGGCCAGCGCGACGCGCGCTTCGACGGCAAGGCGCTGTTTCTGGGCCAGGCACCGCTGGAAGCCACCGCCACGTTCGACCCCTTGAGCAATTTCGAAAACTTCGAATTCCGCTTCCGGGCCCGGGATATCGAACTCAAGCGCATGAATGACTTCGCCTCGGCCTACGGCAAGTTCGACTTCAATGCCGGCACCGGCGACCTGGTGGTGGAAGCCCAGGCCGAAAAAGGCCAGTTGACCGGCTACATCAAGCCTTTGCTGCGCAATGTCGAAGTGTTCAACTGGCAGCAGGATGTCGAGAACAAGGACAAGGGCATCTTCCGGTCGATCTGGGAGGCGGTGGTTGGCGTCAGCGAAACCGTGCTGAAGAACCAGCAGAAAAACCAGTTCGCCACCCGCGTGGAGCTCAGCGGCAACGTGCACCAGCAAGATATCAGCGCGTTCCAGGCGTTTTTGCAGATTTTGCGCAATGGTTTTGTCCAGGCCTTCAACGCCCGCTATGAACAACCCAAGCCCTCGACAGATTGATCTTCAACGTGACTGCCCATTCAGAGACTGAATAGCCCGTCTGCGTTCACAGTCGCCGGGGCTGCGCGGTATAGTCGGGCCAAGCTGATTACTCGCCCGCTTCGGTCCTGCACCGTTCGGCGTCACGTTCGAGGATTGATAGATGAAGTTCGAAGGCACCCAGGCCTACGTTGCCACCGATGACCTGAAACTGGCCGTCAACGCCGCCATCACCTTGGAGCGGCCACTGCTGGTCAAGGGCGAACCGGGCACCGGCAAGACCATGCTCGCCGAGCAACTGGCCGAATCCTTTGGCGCCAAGCTGATCACCTGGCACATCAAGTCCACCACCAAGGCGCACCAGGGCCTGTACGAGTACGACGCGGTGAGCCGCCTGCGAGACTCGCAACTGGGCGTGGACAAGGTGCACGACGTACGCAACTACCTGAAAAAGGGCAAGCTCTGGGAAGCCTTCGAGTCCGAGGAGCGGGTCATCCTGCTGATCGACGAAATCGACAAGGCCGACATCGAGTTCCCCAACGACCTGCTGCAAGAACTCGACAAGATGGAGTTCTACGTCTACGAAATCGACGAGACCATCAAGGCCAAGAAGCGCCCGATCATCATCATTACCTCCAACAACGAAAAAGAGCTGCCGGACGCGTTCCTGCGCCGCTGCTTTTTCCACTACATCGCCTTCCCGGACCGCACCACTCTGCAAAAGATCGTCGACGTGCACTACCCGGACATCAAGAAAGACCTGGTCAGCGAAGCCCTCGACGTATTCTTTGACGTGCGCAAAGTACCGGGCCTGAAGAAAAAACCGTCCACCTCCGAACTGGTGGACTGGCTGAAACTGCTGATGGCCGACAACATCGGCGAAGCGGTACTGCGCGAGCGCGACCCCACCAAGGCCATCCCGCCCCTGGCCGGTGCCCTGGTGAAGAACGAGCAGGACGTGCAGTTGCTGGAACGCCTGGCGTTCATGAGCCGTCGCGGTAACCGATAAGGGCGATTGCCATGCTGCTCAACCTGTTCAATGAAATGCGTGCAGCCAAGGTGCCGGTGTCGGTGCGTGAGCTGCTGGACCTGATCAACGCGCTGAAACAGCGCGTGACCTTCGCCGACATGGACGAGTTCTACTACCTGGCCCGGGCGATCCTGGTGAAGGACGAACGGCATTTCGACAAGTTCGACCGGGCCTTCGGCGCCTACTTCAACGGCCTGGAAAAACTCGACGATCACCTGCAGGCGCTGATCCCCGAAGACTGGCTGCGCAAGGAATTCGAACGCTCGCTGACCGACGAAGAGCGCGCACAGATCCAGTCCCTCGGCGGCCTCGACAAGCTCATCGAAGAATTCAAGAAACGTCTCGAAGAACAGAAAGAACGCCACGCCGGCGGCAACAAGTGGATCGGCACCGGCGGTACCAGCCCCTTCGGCTCTGGCGGCTTCAACCCCGAAGGCATACGCGTGGGGGATGCCGGCAAGCGCCAGGGCAAGGCGGTCAAGGTCTGGGACCAGCGCGAGTACAAGAACCTCGATGATTCGGTGGAACTGGGCACGCGCAACATCAAGATCGCCCTGCGCCGCCTGCGCAAGTTCGCACGCCAGGGTGCGGCGGAAGAGCTCGACATTGACGGCACCATCGACCATACGGCCCGCGATGCCGGGCTGCTGAATATCCAGATGCGCCCGGAGCGGCGCAACACCATCAAGCTGTTGCTGCTGTTCGACATCGGCGGCTCGATGGATGCCCATGTGAAGACTTGCGAAGAGTTGTTCTCGGCGTGCAAGACCGAGTTCAAGCACCTGGAGTATTTCTACTTCCACAATTTCATTTATGAATCGGTGTGGAAGAACAACATGCGCCGGGGCTCGGAACGCACCTCGACCCAGGATTTGCTGCACAAGTACGGTGCCGACTACAAAGTGATCTTTATCGGCGATGCGGCCATGGCGCCGTATGAAATCACCCAGGCCGGCGGCAGCGTCGAGCACTGGAATGAAGAGCCCGGGTATGTGTGGATGCAGCGGTTCATGGAGAAGTACAAGAAGCTGATCTGGATTAATCCGTACCCGAAAGATACCTGGGGCTATACGGCGTCCACCGGGATTGTCCGGGATTTGATCGAGGACCAGATGTTTCCGTTGACGTTGCGCGGGCTTGAGGAAGGGATGCGCTTTTTGTCGAAGTAAGTTGTTTCCCAGACAACCACGATCAAATGTGGGAGCGGGCTTGCTCGCGAAAGCGCAGTGTCAGTCACCGAATATATTGGCTGATACACCGCCTTCGCGAGCAAGCCCGCTCCCACATTTTGTCCTGCGGCGGTCTTTAGTTTCTGGCAAGGTACTGCAAATACTCCACTTGCTGGCGATGCGCCGTCTCCTGCACCACCGGCGCCAACCTCACCTTCTCCCCCGGCAAGCACTGCGCCAGCCGCGCCAACGCCAATGGCGTCAACGCGCCCAATCGTGGGTAGCCGCCAATGGTCTGCCGGTCATTGAGCAACACAATCGGCTGCCCGTCCGGCGGCACCTGGATCGCCCCCAGCGGGATGCCTTCCGAGATCAGCGACGGCCCCTGATACTCCAGCGGCGTACCCAGCAAGCGCATGCCCATGCGGTCGGCACGGCTGTCGAGGGTCCACTCGCTGTTGAACACATCAAACAGACTCTGCCCGCCAAACTGACCGATCTGCGCCCCGAGGATCACCTCCAGTGGCGCCTTGGAATCCAGCTTCGGCAATTGCCCGGCGGACAACACCTGCATCGCACCGCCCACGCCCGAATAGGTCAATTGCGCACCTTCGGCCAGTGACCGGCCAAAGCCATCCAGCCCGCCCAGTTCTTCACGGCCCACCGTGGCGCAGCTGCCCAGCACCTGCGGCGCATCAAACCCGCCCGGCGCTGCCAGGTAAGCCCGCGCACCGCTGAATGGCTGGGTAAAACGCAAGCGCTGGCCCTTTTGCAGAATAAAGCTGCGCCCCGGGCTGATCGCGCGCTCGTCGACATACGCGCCCAAGTCCGCCCCGGCCAGCGCCAGCAGGCAATAGGCCTCGGCCTGCACGGTGAAGCCACCCAAGGTGATTTCCACCACCGGCGCATCCAGGGCATTGCCCAGCAACCAATTGGCCCACGACATCGACACCCAATCCAGCGCGCCGCCCTGGGTCACGCCCAAGTGCCTTACGCCAAAACGTCCAGCGTCCTGCAACAAGCAGAGCGGGGTGCTGGCCTCGATCAACAAGCGGCTCATGCCTGGGCCTCCAACGGTGTGTCATCGCCACCCAGGTTGATGAATTCGCGATGGCTGACCGCTTCGTAACGCACGGTGTCCCCCGGCTGCATCAGACTGTAGCCGTCGCGTTCGCGGTCAAACAACTTGGCCGGTGTGCGGCCGATCAGGTTCCAGCCACCTGGCGAGACCACCGGATAAGCCGCCGTCTGCCGCTCGGCGATGCCCACGCTGCCCGCCGCCACCCGCTTGCGCGGGGTGTTGAGCCGCGGTGTCGCGAGCTGTTCATCCACCAGCCCCATAAAGGCAAACCCCGGGGCGAAGCCCAAGGCGAATACCTGGTACTCATGCTGGCTGTGACGGCGAATCACCTCCTCCACTGCCAGGCCACTGCGCTGCGCCAGCAACGCCAACTCCGGGCCGACACTCAGGTCATACCAGACCGGCAACACATGGCATCGCCCGCTGCCCTTGGGTTCGGGCTGCAATTCCTTGAGCGCCTGGTCGATCAACGCCCGTGCCTGGCCAGGGTCCAGCGCCAGCAGGTCGTAGTGCACCATCAGGGTCGTGTAGGACGGCACCAGGTCCACCAGCGCCGGGCCAAAACCTTCGCGCAAACGGCGGGTGCCGGCGAGCATCCAGGGCATGTTGTCTTCGGCGATCACCTCAAACAGGCGCACCATCAGGCAGTCGATGGCCACCACTTCAATCCGTGGCTTCATGCTGGGGTCAACGCCTCGCGGATGCGCTGCACGGCAGCCACTGAGCTGGCGTTATCGCCATGCACGCACAAGGTATTGGCTTGCAGGTGCAACGGACTGCCATCACTGGCGACCAACTGTTCTCCCCGGGCGATGGTCAAGGCCTGCTGGATGATCTTTTCCGGGTCATGATGCACCGCGCCCGGCAACTGGCGGGAGACCAGATGGCCGGCGCTGTCGTAGGCACGGTCGGCAAAGGCTTCGAACCACAGGGTCACGCCATATTCCTCACCCAGGGCCTGGGCGGCGCTGTTGTCGCGGGTGGCCATCAGCATCAATGGCAGGCTGGCGTCGTAGGCCGCCACGGCCTGGATCACCGCACGCAATTGCGCAGGTTTGGCCATCATGTCGTTGTACATCGCGCCATGGGGTTTGACGTAGCTGACCCGTCCGCCCTGGGCCCGGCAAATACCGTCGAGGGCGCCGACCTGGTAGTGCAACAGGTCCTGGATTTCCTGCGGGGTGTAGGCCATGGAGCGGCGGCCGAAACCCTGCAGGTCCTGGTACGCCGGGTGCGCGCCCACCTGCACGCCATGCTCGAAGGCCAGGCTGACGGTCTTGCGCATGATGCTCGGGTCGCCGGCGTGGAAACCGCAGGCTACGTTGGCGCAATCAATGAACGGCATGACTTCGGCGTCCAGACCCAAGGTCCAGTTGCCAAAGCTTTCGCCGATGTCGCAGTTCAATAGCAGGCGGCTCACGGTAGGGCTCCTGTAGGCTTTATTTTTTTGTAGTGTGGGATCTTTTACCAAGATCTCGCAACGATGTTGTCCCGAGCCCCAACGACGCTTATCGTGAGACAGCTCGATTTTTGGCGGTTGCGGCACGCTGCGTCCAACTAATAAAAAACAATCCATGCATAAGAAAAGTTGATCCCATGAATTTGAAGTTCCTCGAAACCTTCGTCTGGGTGGCCAAGCTCAAGAGCTTTCGCCTCACGGCAGAGAAGCTGTTCACCACCCAGGCCTCGATCTCCAGCCGCATCGCCGTGCTGGAAAGCGAGTTGGGGGTGAAGCTGTTCCTGCGCGATTCCCGAGGTGTGAGCCTGACGCCGGAAGGCTTGAAGGTGCTCGATTATGCCGAGCAGATGATGGCGACCATGCAAGGGCTCAAGCAGTCCCTGGAAACCACCAGCAGCAAGGTCGGGCGTATCCGCATCGGAGTGATGGACACGGTGATCCACACCTGGCTGAGCGCGCTGGTGGCAGAACTGACGGACAACTTTCCGCGGGTAGAAATCGAGTTGGTCGCCGATACCGCGCTGAACCTCAGCGATCAGTTGCAAAAAGGCTTTCTCGACCTGATCCTGCAAACCGACCTGCTGCGCCAGGAAACCTTGCGCAGCCTGGAACTGGCCAGCCACCCCATGGGCTGGATCGTCGCCAGCCACTCGATCTACAACCGCGACTACGCGTCCCTCGCTGAACTGGCCCAGGAGCGCATCATCACCTACTCGAAAAACTCCTGTCCGCACCAGGACGTGCTCAGCCTGATGCAGGCTAACGGCGTATCCGCCCCACGGATGAACTGTGTGAACTCGGTGTCAGCGATCACCCGCCTGCTGCGGGACGGGTTCGGGATTGGTGCGTTCCCGCCCGTATTGGTCAGTGAAGAGCTGGCACGAGGTGAATTGACCATGCTGCCCATGGAACAACGGCCGCCGAACCTGCAGGTGGTGGTGTCGTGGCGAGTGGGCGTGGAGTTGGTGGAGGAGATTGTGGCGCTGTGCCAGAGCGTGGTGCAGCAGTACGCGCAGAAGGTGGGCGAGGACTTGATGGTGTTGAGCAAACCCATGCCACTGAAGGAACCGATTTAAAACTGTGGGAGCGGGCTTGCGCGCGAATGCGGTGTGCCAGCCACCCCATATGTCACTGACGCACCGCATTCGCGAGCAAGCCCGCTCCCACAATTTGACCGCGTCAGCCTTTAAAGCCCCTTGAGGTCCCGCTCTTCAATCGGTCGGCTCTGGCGCAGGCGCTTGCCGCCCAACACCACCCAGTCGATCAGGCGGAACAGGCACTCGATGCCGAACGACAACAACATCGCCCCGCCCAGGCCCCAGCCCATGGCTTCCGGGGTCAGCAACAGCATGTAGCTGTAGCCGTTCCAGGTTTCCTGGCGAATCGCCGGGTCGGCGGCCACCGCCACTTGCAGCGCGCGGATGTACCACGGGCCCTGCATCGCCTGGAACTGCTTATCCAGCGCTGCCTGGCGGTCGAGCAAGGTGCCCAGGCTGTTGGCATCGCTGCGAAACACCGGGTCGTCACTGGCACGGTAATGGGCCACCAGCGCCTGCAAGTCACCGTTGAAGAACTGTTGCGCCGTGGCATCGAAGCCGCGCAAGCCGGTCTGGGCTTCGATCAAGTGGGCTTCGACGCGCTTGGCGTAGTCGCTGATAAACCCCGGCACCTGCACACCGACCAACAGACCCACGGCAAACAACACCAGTCGCAAATAGCTGAGCAACATATTCGACGTCCTTATTCCGTTTTACCTTGGCTGACACATTCGCCGCGTCGCCACAGGCTCCACTGGCCCGGTTCGTAGCGGGTCCAGGTCTCGTTTTCGGTCAGGGGTTCGGTGGCAATTACCGTCACCACGTCATTGGGGGTGGTTTCGGCCTGAAAATCGACGATCACGTCGACATCTTTCAACCGTGCGGGGCCAAATGGCGCACGCCGGGTGATCTGTGCCAGCTTGGTCGAGCAATAGCAGAACAGCCAGTCACCGTCGCTGAGCAGGCAGTTGAACACGCCCTTGCTGCGGTATTCGCTGCAGGCGGCGATCAGGTCCGGCAGCACCTGTTCGATGTCCACCGGTTCCGGGAACGCTTCACGGACTCGGTTGAGCAAATCGCAGAACGCCGCTTCGCTGTCGGTATCGCCCACCGGGCGGTAGAACGTGGCGCGGGGGTTGAAGTCCGCCAGTTGACCGTTATGCGCAAAGCACCAGTTACGGCCCCACAGTTCACGGACGAACGGATGGGTATTGGACAGGCACACCTTGCCCACATTGGCCTGGCGGATATGGCCAATCACCACTTCACTCTTGATGGGATAACGCTGCACCAGCAGCGCGACTTCCGATTCGCTGCTGGCCGCCGGGTCCTGGAACAACCGCAGGCCACGGCCCTCGTAGAAGGCGATGCCCCAACCGTCGCGGTGGGGCCCGGTACGTCCGCCGCGCTGCATCAGCCCGGTGAAGCTGAAGACGATATCGGTCGGTACGTTGGCACTCATGCCCAATAATTCACACATGCCAGGCTTCTCGATACAGGGCGTACAACGTTAAAGGCGCGGTTCGACCCGCATACCGCTGACAGGTGCCGGGCGACCGTAACGCTCATCGGCGAAGGGTTCGTCGTCATCCTCCGGCTCGGCAGCAGCGGCTGCCGCAGCGGCGGCCTTCTGCTCACGACGAACCCTGGCGGCACGCTCGATGGGCCAGCGGATCAGCACGAACACCAGGTACACGCCGAACGCGATCATGCAATACATGAACAGATCGGAAATCGCCCGCCAGGCGTTGTTGCCGACCTTGAGCACCAGGTCCAGGGCGGTGATGGCCACGGCCGGGGCGAACTGGGTCTTCACCGGATCGACGATGGTCGGGCTGAACAGCAGCACCGCCACCAGCAACCGCAGTGGCTCGCGCAGCCAGCGCCACATCCAGCGGGTCATGGCAAACCACACCAACAGGCAACCCAGGGCTGCGAAGGCGTAGAGGCCCCAAGCGATCAGATAGTCGTTCTCGGTCATGGTGTCCATGGCAAGGTAGGCAAACAGGCCGCTATGATAACGGCTTTTCAGTGCCGAGGCTGCAATGCCGTCGGCCAACCGCCAGACAGAGAGTGATCCATGCCCCCATCGACCCACATCACTGCCGCCCCGATCGCCCGCAAGGCCCCAGGCACCGACCCGTATGCCTGGCTGCAAGCGCGTGACAGCGCCGAGGTGCTCGATTACCTCAAGGCGGAAAATGCCTGGCAAGAAGCACAATTGTCCGACCAGCAGGCGCTGCGCGAGACCCTGTTCGAGGAGATCAAGGGCCGCATCCTCGAAACCGACCTGTCCCTGCCCTCGCCCTGGGGCCCGTACCTGTATTACACCCGCACCACCGCCGGCGACGAATACGCCCGCCACTACCGCTGCCCGCGCCCGGCGGACGACAGCCAACAGGTCGACGAAAGCGCGGAAGAGCTGCTGCTGGATCCGAACGTACTGGCCAATGGCGGCTTTTTCTCCCTCGGCGCCTTCAGCATCAGCCCGGACCACCAGCGCCTGGCCTACAGCCTGGATACCAGCGGCGAAGAGATCTACACCCTCTACGTGAAGGAATTGGCCACCGGCAAGGTCAGCGAACTGGAGTTTGAAGACTGCGATGGCAGCATGACCTGGGCCAACGACAGCCTGACCCTGTTCTTCACCGAACTGGACGACACCCATCGCCCGCACAAGCTGTATCGCTATCGCCTGGACGGCACTGCCGCCGAAGAAGTGTTCCACGAGCCTGACGGACGTTTCTTCCTGCACTGCTACCGCTCCAGCTCCGAGCGTCAGTTGCTGCTGGCCCTGGGCAGCAAGACCACCAGCGAGATCTGGGCCCTGGACGCCGAAAAGCCGCAGCAGGCGTTTACCTGCATGGCGCCACGGGTCGAAGGCCATGAATATGACGTCGACCACGGCAAGCTGGACGACCAGTGGACCTGGTTTATCCGCAGCAACCGTGACGGCATCAACTTTGCGCTGTTCCAGGCGGCCGACACCGGCAGTGTGCCGACCCAGGACGACTGGCTGAACCTGATCCCCCACGACGACGCGGTAATGCTCGATGGCGTAAGCCTCAATGCCCGGGCCATGACCCTGAGCCTGCGGATCGGCGGCCTGCCGATCATCGAAGTGCACCCACAGGGGCAAGCCGCTTATCGCGTGGAGTTACCGGACGCGGCCTACAGCCTCTATGTGCAAAACAGCCTGGAATTTGCCAGCGACAAGATCCGTCTGCGCTATGAGGCCCTGAACCGCCCGGCCCAGGTTCGTCAGCTGGAACTGGCCGGCGGCGCACAACAAGTGCTCAAGGAAACCCCGGTGCTGGGCGTGTTCAACGCCGACGACTACGTCAGCCAACGCCTGTGGGCAACGTCGGCCGATGGCACTCAGGTGCCGATCAGTCTTGTCGTCCGACGCGATCAGTTGGGTAAGCCGACGCCCCTGTATCTGTACGGCTACGGCGCCTACGGCCACAGCCTCGACCCGTGGTTCTCCCACGCCCGCCTGAGCCTGCTGGACCGTGGCGTGGCCTTCGCCATTGCCCATGTACGCGGCGGTGGCGAACTGGGTGAGGCCTGGTATCGCGGCGGCAAGCAGGAGCACAAGCAAAACACCTTCAGCGACTTTATCGCCTGCGCCCAACACTTGATCGCCCAGGGCCTGACCACCTCCAAGCAACTGGCCATCAGCGGCGGCAGCGCCGGTGGCCTGTTGATCGGCGCGGTGCTCAATCAACGCCCGGAGCTGTTCCAGGCGGCGATTGCCGAAGTGCCGTTCGTCGATGTGCTCAACACCATGCTCGACCCCGAGTTGCCGCTGACCATCACCGAGTACGACGAATGGGGCAACCCGCAGGAGCCCGAGGTGTATGAGCGGATCAAGGCGTACGCACCGTACGAAAACGTCAGCGCCCAGGCCTATCCGGCCACGCTGGTGATCGCCGGCTACAACGACAGCCGCGTGCAGTATTGGGAAGCGGCGAAGTGGGTGGCCAAGCTGCGCGACACCAGGACCGACGACAACCTGTTGCTGCTCAAGACCGAGCTGGGCGCCGGCCACGGCGGCATGAGTGGTCGTTACCAGGGATTACGTGACGTAGCACTCGAATATGCATTTGTTTTCAAGGCGCTGGGGCTGATTTAAGGAACTCCGCCTGGCGGGCCGGTCTGAACACTTGACCGCCGGGCGTGCCCTGCACGATTTATGGACAAAGACTGTAAGCCTCATGCCAGAACCGACCTTACTCAATAACGAAATCCGCGACATGCTGATGGATTGCGGGCTGTTCGACCCATTGCTGCCGGAAGACTTCCACGTAGCGGCGGGCTATTTCAACATCAGCAGCATCGCCCGCGATGAGGTGATTTTCCTCGAGGGCGACGCGGGCACCTTCATGTGCATCATTCACTCAGGCCAGGTGGCGGTGCAGAAGACCAACCATGCAGGCCAGCGCCTGACGATCGCCACCTTGCGCAGCGGGCGGACCTTTGGCGAGATGGCTGTGCTGGACGGCGAGCGCCGCTCCGCCAGCTGTGTGGCGGCCAGCGATTGCGTGCTGTTGAACCTGGGCAAGGATTCCCTGGAAAAGATGCTCAACGATGCACCGAAAATCGCGGCCAAGATCATTCGTGCGATTGCTATCGCCCTGTCCAGGCGCCTGCGCATGGCGGACGGGCAATTGCTGTCCCAGCAGTTTTAGCCGCCTGGGGTCTTGGGCTTGATGTCGTTTTGCTGCAAGCCGGGGATCGTCTGGTCCTTCGGCGGCGCGGGCAGCACGATCGGCGCCAACAATGGCTCACCGCTGCCGGCCGCCTTTGGCGTTGCCGGTGGCGTGACTTGCGGGTAAGGCGTGGGCGTTGCAGTACCCGGTGAACCCGCCGTGGGCGCGGGGGTAATCGGCACGGTTTGCGACTCCTGAGCCTGGGCCACACCGCCAAGGGCGAGCGCGCTCCACACAATGACCGTTAGAATGCTGCACTTCATCGATGGCTCCATGGCCTGACCGTAAAGTCGTAAGGCTACTCCCAACCGCGCAAGAATGCCCTTCCCAATGAGATTTCCATGAAACGTTTCGTTCTGCTGGACACCACTCCGATCCCCGACAACGGCGGTGCCTTGTGCCTGTTCGAATACGGTGAGGATTTTGTCATCAAGATTCAGGGCGGTGACGGTGGCCAGTTGATGAACACGCGCATGCACGGTTCCGAGGATGCGCTGGCGGAGATTCCGTGCCGCAAAGTCGCCGGTCGGCCCGGCTCCAGGGTGTTGATTGGCGGCCTGGGCATGGGTTTTACCCTGGCGGCAGCGCTCAAGCATTTGGGCAAGACTGCCGAAGTGGTGGTTGCCGAGCTGGTGCCCGGCGTGGTCGAGTGGAATCGTGGCCCTCTGGGGGAAAAGTCCGGCCGCCCGCTGCTGGACCCGCGCACCGTGATCCGTCTGGAAGACGTGGCCAAGGTGCTGCAGGCCGAGCCCCAGGGGTTTGACGCGATCATGCTGGACGTGGACAACGGCCCCGAAGGCCTGACGCAAAAAGCCAACAGCTGGCTGTATTCCGCCGGTGGCCTAAGCGCCTGCGCCAAGGCGCTACGGCCCAAGGGCGTGCTGGCGGTGTGGTCGGCCAGCGCCGACAAGCAGTTCAGCGACAAACTGCGCAAGGCCGGCTTCAAGGCCGAGGAAGTGCAAGTGTTTGCCCATGGCAACAAGGGCACGCGGCATACCATCTGGATTGCCGAGAAACTCAAGGGCTGAAACAGCCGCCTGAATTCACTGCGCGGGTCGTAGGTCAGATCGACCGGCGCAGTCGATTCAAATGCCTCAAGCCTTCCAGCACCAACACCACCACGGCCAGCCAGATCGGCAGGTAGGTCATCCATTGGCCCGGTTTGAGAGCGTCTCCCAGCATCAGCGACACGGCCACCAGCAGCACCGGCTCTGCGTAACTGAGCAAACCGAACAGGCTGAACGGCAACAGCCGGCTGGCCAGGATGTAGGAATAACCCGCCGCCGCGCTGACCAACCCCATGAGTGGCACCAGCCAATAGAGCGCCGGGCGCTGCGCCAGGGTCTCGTTGATGGGCTCACTACCGAGGACGAACCACAGCGCGACCGGAATCATCAGCATCATGTCCAGCCACAGCCCGCCGAGGTTGTCGGTGCCACAACGCCTGCGCACTACGAAATACAGCGGATAACCGACGCACACCACCAGGGTGGTCCAGGAGAACCCGCCCGTGCGATACAGCTCGTTGGCCACGCCCACCGCCGCCAGTGCTGCGGCAATTTTTTGCAGATGGGAAAGGCGTTCGCCGTAAACGATGCGCCCGGTGATGACCATGGTCAGCGGTAACAGGAAATAGCCCAGCGACACATCCAGGCCGTGGCCATTGAGGGGCGCCCACATGAAGATCCACAACTGCACACCCACCAGGGCACTGGTGAGCACGACACAGGGCAGCAACGCGGGTTTCTCCCGCAGACGCTTGTAGATCAACGGCACCCACTTCCAATCCCCGGACAGGCACAGCAGCAACGTCATGAAGGGCAAGGAGATGAGCATTCGCCAGCCAAATATCTGCTGGCCATTCAAGGGTTCAAGAAGGGAGGTAAAGAAATACAGCACACCAAACAGGAAGGAAGCGGAAACCGCCAGAACAACGCCTTTAGACACAACAGCCTCTACAAAAAATTGCATGTATTCAATTGAAGCAGGCCGTTGCATTCACGCAGTGTGAATGTCAGTGAGATGAACATCAGAAGTTTATTAACGGGCACCATAAACTTACAACTTGCACAGGACACCTATCCCGAATCTTCAAGTTATAACAACAGGGTAACGCGTCGATCTTTTATTATTTGCACGACGATCATCAGACACTTCAACCACCCGACTTCGGTTATTGGAAGCAGTACGCTCTGGATGAGCGCTTCTGATTTGAAACGCCACAACGTCAACCACGGGGGTTGATATCGTGAAAGGAAAGCCCGGCTTGCGGGAAACTGACAGTCGCCAGGAAAGACCTGACGTATTGACTACCTGACGCCACCACAGAACACACTAACGGCAGTAGGCCAAGAGGCGCCACATTAAACAAACTGGCAAAGTTAGTCCAACACTTTATCACCCTGAAGCCAATTAAATGCCCCACGGCATTTAAATCGATATTTGCCGGATCTTTACTGTATATTAAGCCGTTATACGCCCGACAGAAACAGCACAAGGCCGCCCCTGCCGGTTCGTCACTTAGTTACTTCTACTGTCGATAACGTAGGGCACTTTCTTCTTGAACGTATCGTTCAGTTCTTTGCGGTCAAGTGACGTGAAGCCGCCCAACTGCCGGGCGCCGAAGCCGCTGTCTCCTACCGGTGCCTCGGGCGCCAGGCTGACCATGCGCTTGGCTACCGCCTCGATTGCCTTTTCATACCCGCCTTGCTTGTTCAGGTTGAACGCGCCGAGGTCAATCTGCGTGCGCAACCATCCTCCCCAGTAAAACTCCAGGAATTCCGGCACCACCTCACCAGAGGTCGGCTTGCCGTAGGACGCCTTGCGGGAGAAGTAAACCAGGCTGCGGAACATATCGTCGCCGAGGTCCTTGAAGCCCAGGTGTGCCGGAATTTGCTCAGGCGTGATGGTCTTGCCCTGGCCGTCCTTGAGCCAGACCTTGCGGCCCTGCTCCATGCGTTTCCAGAAAGTCGCCAGGTCGGGACTGTCGCTGAAGTTATCGGTGACCCGCACCCACATCTTCAGTTTGGCGCCGGCACCTGGCTGCTCCCACAAGGTACTGAACGAGTGGTGGCCGTCAGTGAGGTACAACTGGCCAGCGGGGCCGACCACCACGGTTTTCATGTCCGCCGGGTGGGCGCCTACCGGGTCTTTGCAGGTGAAGCTGCCCGGCTTATGCAGATCGGCATCTTCAGGCACCTTGTCGACACCGCCCTGGCCGTTGGTTTCACAGTATTCGTCGAACACTTTTTTGGGCGACTCGGCAAATACCCCCAGCTTGTAATGAATCTGATCAAAACCGATGACGGCCTGGGTCGGGTGGAGCTGCTCCAGCGCCACATCGATCACCTCGCCTGGCTGGGGCGTGGAAAACGCCTGGACCTGAACACTGACGGCGCACAACAGCAGCGCCCACAACCATGAATGCATCCGCATGAGTACCGCTCCTTATGATTCAGTTCGTCGATACTACAAACAATCCCCCTCACCGGCATGACCGCGCCTGAAAAAGCCGGAGGTTTATTAGCCCGCAAGCAGCTAGAATCAACGCTATCCGTGATCCACTAAAAGACAGGAGCCATGATGAGCTCGACCAACCCGCCCTCCCACACCGCCAAGCTGGATCGCATCCTCGCCGATGCCCAGCGCGACCGGGAAATGGGCTACCGCGACAAAGCCCTGAAGATGTACCCCCACGTATGTGGCCGCTGCGCCCGTGAATTCGCCGGCAAGCGCCTGAGCGAACTGACCGTGCACCACCGCAACCACAACCATGACGACAACCCCCAGGACGGCTCCAACTGGGAGTTGCTGTGCCTGTATTGCCACGACAACGAACACTCGCGTTATACCGACCAGCAGTATTTCGGCGAAGGCTCCACCAGCAGCCCGACGATCGCCAAGGCGACGCACAACCCGTTTGCGGCGTTGGCCGGGTTGATGAAGAAAGACGACTGAAGCGATGTAATGAACGACCTGCTGTGGGAGATGGCTCGCTGTGGAAGGAGGCTCGCAGTGGGAGAAGGCTTGTTGTGGCGAGGGAG
>NZ_JACARS010000068.1:84530-100753 GCF_013386485.1 Pseudomonas sp. P7758
CCCTCGCCACAGCAAGCCCCTTTGCCATAGCAAGCTCCCTTGCCACAGTGTTGCAACACGTGCCGCTCAAACTGACCGCCTTTCGAGCAATCCCCGTATAATCGCGGTTTTTCTCGAAGGCACCCTTTCCCGTGGGCAATAAACGCTACAGCTGCATCGGTCTGTACAACCCCAAATCCCCCGAAAACGTCGGCTCGGTGATGCGCGCCGCCGGCTGCTACGGCGTGGCCTCGGTGTTCTACACCGGCAAGCGCTATGAGCGGGCCCGGGACTTTATTACCGACACCAAGAAGGTCCACCACGACATTCCGCTGATCGGTATCGACGACCTGAAAAAGATCCTGCCCCTGGGCTGCATCCCCGTCGCCGTCGAGCTGGTGGAAGGCGCCCGCCCTCTCCCCGAATACACCCATCCGGACCGTGCGCTGTATATCTTCGGTCCGGAAGACGGCTCCCTCGACAAAGAGATTCGCGACTGGTGTGAAGACGTGATCTACATCCCGACCACCGGTTGCATGAACCTCGCCGCCACCGTCAACGTGGTGCTTTACGACCGTCTGGCCAAGGGCAACAACACCCGTTCGGGCCCCAAATACTGATTTTTTGGGAACATCCGCGGCCTGTGTGCAGTCAGCTGCATATCAATCAGCCCTTGTTGGAGACAGATCATGAGCGACAGCAAAACCCTGCGACCCGTTATCCGGTCCACCCCGTTCGAGCCCCAACCCACGCAAAACGTCCAGGGTTGGGAACGCATCGGCTCCCTGGCTGGCGGTGTGGTGATGATGGGCAAAGGCCTGCGCCGTGGCGGCTTTTTCGGTTTGATCCAGGTGGCGATTGGCGGCGTAGCGCTGGCACGCGGGATCAGCGGGCATAGCTCGGCGAAAGAGTTGCTGGAGCGCAGCCGCCAGGAAATGAACAGCGTGCGGACCAAGATCGAACGCGCCGGTGAGGAACTGAAAAACCTCAAGACCAAGGCTGAAGTGGCGGCTGAAAACGCCAGCAAAACTGTGGGTTAACCCCGATCAAAAGTGGGAGCGGGCTTGCTCGCGAAAGCGGAGTGTCAGTCACTGACTGTGTTTCTGATACACCGCTTTCGCGAGCAAGCCCGCTCCCACCTTGGTTTCAGTGCAGCAGTTTGGTATCGAGTACTACCGACGACTCGCCAATAATGCTCTCCCCCAGCTGCACGAATTCCTTTGTGCTGATGCTGTTCAAGCGCATCACCGCCTGGGTCAAATCATCCAGCGAACGCTTGTTGTGGGTTTTCACACGAATCTCGCGGTCCAGCTCCTGCAACAACACCACCGCTCGTGAGACGGTCGCGCTACTGGCGTGCTCGACCCGCAGAGTGGTCACGTCCTTGCCTTCGCTGGCCAGCCGGGCCTGCAGGGCGGCATAACGATCGTCGCTGATCCCCCCTGCGCGGCGCATCAGCTCAATGGCGTAGTACTGCGCCAAGCCCTCGCTGATCCAATCGCTGCCCTGGTGGTCGTTGAAGCGGCCGATAGCCTGCACCACTTCACGGATCAACGGGCTGCTGCCGTTCTCGCTGACCAACGGCGTACGGCTGTTGAGGTAGATCGAGTCCCGCGCCGAATACGCACCGCGGCGCATCGGGTCACTGGCGCCCACCACCAGCAATTTCGCCGGGTGCCGTGGGAATGCCGCTTGCACTTGCGGCCAGACAAACGTCAGCAAGGTCAGCACATCCATGCGATGCATGCCTTGCCCTTTGGGCGACGCCACGGTGATTTCGGTTTCCCCCAGGCGCATCCTGCGACTGCCCAGCGTACCCGCGAGCATCCAGCCGGTGGGCCGGTCAAACAGGCGGGAAACGTTATCGATGCGGAATTTGTTCTTGCCGATGCGCGGCCAGGACGTCTCGACGCTTTTCCAGCCGGCAGGCAGTTCAAACACCAGGCGCGACACCAGTTCAATGCCGTCCTGTTGATCCAGACGTGCAGTGGGCACCAGGTCCTCGCCGCGAAACAGCGCCCAACTCGGGGTCATCCGCGCTTCATAGACGCCTTTCTTGCGCGCGTGGGTGAGGCGTACACGGTAGGTCAGGCTGGCCTTGTCGGCACTCGGTTGCCACAGGCCGCGGCTGTCACCCGGGGTATTGCCCGGCAACACTTGCCACTGGCCATCGGCCTTGAAGTCGCTGTAGTCGCCGTCGCGGCCCAGGTCGAAGTTGAGGCTGCGCACCGCCGAGCCCTGGGACAGGCTCAGGCGCACTTCTGCCTGATCACTTTGGGGCAACAGCTTGACGTGATAGTCCAGGTCAACTTTCTTCGCCGCCCACGCCGGCGCACTCAATACCAACAACAGCAGGCTCGCCGCCAGCCTGGCTCCAACCGTCATACACACTCCTTCTCAGCCTGCACGAAAAATCAGGTAATCCTCCCAGTCATCCTCGGGCACGCTGCCTTCGCTGAGCATGCGCCCGGACTGGGAAATGCGTTCCTGGTGCACAGCGTCGCGATCGCCGCAGACCAGGTGGTGCCACAGCGGCAAGTCCTTGCGCTCGCTGACCAGCCGGTAACCGCAGGTGGGCGGCAGCCATTTGAACTGGTCGGCCTGGCCCGGAGTGAGCTGGATGCAATCGGGCACCGAGGCGCGACGGTTGGGGTAATCGGTGCACTGGCAGGTTTTCAGGTCCAGCAGTTTGCAGGCGATGCGCGTGTAGTAGACGCTGTTGTCGTCTTCATCCTCGAGCTTTTGCAGGCAGCACAGGCCGCAGCCGTCGCACAACGACTCCCACTCATCCTGGTCGAGTTGTTCGAGGGTTTTGCGGATCCAGAAAGGTTCGACTTTGGCGGCCATGGCTCTACATCAATATCGGTATGTTAAAAGGCCGCCAGTCTAGTGCCCATGGCCCCCGGGGCCAAGCGCTTACGACTGTCGGTAGAACAAGACTTGTCAGCCACCCGGCGGCGAAGTAGCTTTGAACCCCGGTTTTTCATCAGGATCAGCCCAATGAGCAGCAACCCACGCGTCGCCGACTATCCGATCCACCCACAATTCACCGACCGCTGGTCGCCGCGCGCCTTCACCGGCGAAAGCATCCCGGTGGACACCCTGTTGAGCTTCTTCGAAGCCGCGCGCTGGTCACCTTCGGCCTACAACTCGCAGCCATGGCGTTTTCTCTATGCGCGCCGCGACACGCCGAACTGGGAACGTTTCCTGGGCCTGCTGAACGAATTCAACCGTGGCTGGGCGCAGCATGCCTCGGCCCTGGTGATCGTCGCGTCGAAGACGACCTTTGCCGTGCCTGGTGCCACCGAAGAAACCCCGGCCCTGTGGCACACCTTTGACACCGGCTCGGCCTGGGGCCACCTGGCGCTGCAAGCCAGCCTCAGCGGCTGGCACACCCACGGCATGGCCGGTTTCGACCAGGAACTGACCCGCAAGGAACTGAAGATTCCTGAAGGTTACGCCCTGCACGCTGCGGTGGCGATTGGCAAGCTCGGCGACAAATCGACCCTGGCCGACTACCTGCAAGCCCGGGAAACCCCGAGCCCGCGTCGTCCATTGAACGAGCTGGTGTCCGAAGGCGACTTCAACCACTAGGACTGAACACGCTCTGGCAGTCGTTGACGGTCACGTCAAAACCCTGCTGCTGCGATCACAGCAGGGTACACCGGCCACAAGTGCAGCTACGCCTTGGCGATCAGCGCGTAATAGGCCCTGCGCAGCTCGTCTCGATCACGCTTGTACATACTCGCGAGAAACGGTGTCATGTCTTCAAGACCGTTTGCGTTCAAGTCCACTGGATAGATTTTATTATCCCTCGCTGAATACAGGAAATTACTTAACTGCAGATCGTTGTGGTAAAGATTTTTCTGTTCCATGCGCCGAAATGCGTCATCCAGTAAAAGCCTGGCCTCTGGGGGCAAACTTCCCCTTGCCAGGGTATTTACATCCACCCCGTCCAGCTTGCCCATTTTCAAATAACGGCGACCATTTTCAAATATCGTGGTTGCAAAGCCGTCACCGTAATAGCTGTTCAGGCACAGGGTCTCGTTATCGACAAAGTCGTCGGCAGAAGTCATGGATGAAGGGCCATAGTCCTTATAGACACTTTTCCCGTCGAGACTGTCGTAGATCGTCCCCTCACCGCCCCCGCCAATTTCCGGCCCCAGGTCTGATGCCACAGAAGGCGGGTTACCGCCGCGTGCCCCCAGGCGCTGCCATTGGTCCCCCTGAAGGTGCTGCACCAGCAGCGGCGTTTGCCGGTTGTTGTGATAAATCTGCGCCTGTACGGCACCGTCGGCGGTGCGAGTCACTTGCCGCACTTCGTAGACCGCAGTGTTGCCGGCAGTATCGGTATGGCGGATGTGGGACAAGTGACCGTCCGCCGCCACATAGATCCCCTGACTGTTGCGCGCAAGCCCGGCTATTTTCGATTCGGCCACGCTGTAGTCGCCAAGCAACCGGTTGTTCAGGGCGCTGCCCGGCTCGGCAGGCGTGGTGATGATCGCCCCATCCATCGCACTCGTTTTTGCGGTGAAGCCTTCAAGAGGGCTGCCGTAAGGCCGCATCCTGTCCACATCAAACGCATACCATCGACCGTTCTGGAGTACCGCGCCTCCATCAACGCTTTGCCCGGCGACCTTGAAGGTACCCGTCGCTGCTGCGTCATAGTGTTTACTGGCAGCCTTCAACAGGTCATAGCTGCCGCTCGCGCCCCTGAGCTTGTTGACCACCTCTGCACCCGTGGCGCGTACAAAGTTGGCGCCTTTGCCCAGCAACCGGGCACCGCCCGCGACCAGTTCGCTGAAGCCATCCAATGGGTTGAATGCTTGAATGGCAGCCACACCGATGACTTTTGCCACTTGAATGGCCTTGGCGGCGGCGCTCGCGACCTTGGCCCCCGCCTTCGTGACTTTCGCCGCCACACCCGCGCCCGCCGTGACTAAACCAAAGACATCCAGCGCCAGGTCACTGGCCCCTTCCAGGTGGTTGCCCCTGGAAAAATTCACGATGGCTGACCTGAGCGGAATCAGGTCAAGAAAAAAGTGGGTGACGTTCCACTCGGTTGCCATTTGTTTATCGAATGAGGTGACACCTCGGGCATAGGTTTTTATGTCATCACTGTCGAGATCAAGATGCTCAACAAAGGCATCGGCGATGTGCTGGGTTCGCGCACTGGAAAAACTGGGGGGCGGCGTTGACAAGCCGTCCTGGCTCTTTTGGCCAAGGGCAGCCTCGCTCACGGTCTTGGGCTTGAAAGGCTCCGTCTTGAACTCCTTGTTGGCCTGCCGCTCGCGTTTTGTTGTTAACTCCGAGGCCGGCACCGACTTGATTGCACCTGCGTTCAAATCAATTTCATAAACAGTGTTGCCATTCCTTCCGGTGGCCTTGACCCACAGTTTGTTTTCCGCGCCCTGCCGTTTTTTAGAGGTGAAGTCGAGGCCCAGTTCATAAGTGTTTTTCTGAAAAAACTCGAGCTTTGCAAACTCCAGGTTTTCCCGGTCAACCAAGGGCAGTGTTGCGACAAGGTGCCTGATGACGCTGCGAACCCCTTGCTGGCGAGAAGTGATTGCTTGTTCAAATTCTTCGTTGAAGATTTTGTTCACGCTGAAATCCAGGCTCTTGCCTTTGAGTGCCTCGGCAATGCTTGAGTCCCTGGTTTCCCATGGGTATTGGCCAAGTCCGCTCATGGCGATGTCCAACAACGAGAAAAGCCCGCCGGGCGCCCGGTTCGGATCATAAAGTGGTTGGGCTGACGGTTGTTTCGAGTCAACGACCTTCAGTCGTTTCTCTTCAAAAGGTACGTGTTCGCCAAACCGCTCCTTCAAATGAGCCAACGCAATGTCTTTACGGCTTGGAATCTCGGCTTCCAACAAACCGGTAGCCGCAAGCGTCGACTTCAGTTGTGCGTTGAATGCCGTCCTTGCACGGTCTATCTCATCGTCGCTGTAATGATCACCTGGCTGGCATGTGACGATCCCGTTGACCACGGCCCAGTCTACCAATGCCGCCTTTTGTGCATGTTCGGCGGCGGCTCGATTCGTCAGGATCGCGTTTTCCGCGCAGGACATGACTTGGGCAAAGGTCATGTGCGCCACCTTTCCGGGGAACTGCGCCTCTATGGCCGCCGCTGCGACAGCGAGGCTTACCCAGGCAGGGCTGCCGTAGGTCACGCGGTCGGGGATGTCCTTGATCAAAAACTCGGGCGCCTTTCGTGCCAGTAACAAATAGGCGCCAGCCTTGGCCATCTCGGGACTGGTCTTGTGATTTTCGTGCAGGTAAGTGCTCAGGCGCTCGAGCACTGTCGAAGCCGGCTTGCCCCAATGGGCTTGTTGGGCGAGGTCGAAACCCGCCACGCGGTTACGGTGCGGCGCCGTGATGGACTCCGGGTCAAGCAGCAGATGGATCGCACTCAGTGCGTACTCGTTCACGCTGGTCTCGGAGGCGGCGCCCCCAAGCTGGTCCTGTATGGCTTGCCCCAGTGCCTGCCCGCGGGTGGAGCTGACGAGGGTTTCGAGTGCCTTGGCAGGATCAGCCAATGCCTCGCCCGACAACGGCTGGTTCGCGTTCAGATATTCCAGTACACCCACGCTTGCGCCGATGTGTGGTGCATTGGGGTTCTGGCTGCCATGGTCGGTAGCCGCCGCCAGTACCCTGCGCTGTTCAGCGGCGCTCATGGGAACAGGCCAGGACAACCCGCCGCCAAAATTGCCGAGCGGATGCTCCAGTGCCCTGTCACTCACCGCATGGGCATGACCGGTCAGCTGAAAATGATTGGTGGGCAACCCCAAGCCGATACTTCCGAGAAAGGTCTCTACCGTCGCCGCTTTACCCGCCTGGGTCGGGTAGGACGAGTCGGGGTGTATTTGCATCGGTGTCGTTTGCAGCGCGGCCAGCACCGCTTGAGGGCTGGCATTCACGCCAAGACGGCTGGCGATTTCGTTGAGCTTCTGGCCCAGTGTCCGCAGATTCTCGCGGTCGCCCAACGCCGCGGTGAGACCGGATTGCCGGGGGACTGGGGCGAGGGCCAGCGTATCGCGATCGGCCGTAGCACCCAGAGCAGAGGGCAATAGAGGGAGCTCCGCCGGCTCGGTAGAAAGCAGGGAAAGTTGCGGAGTTACCCGTGGAGGGAGAGACACAGTGCCAGCATTCAACATGAGAATGTACCCATCTGGAGAGGGGTACGAGCCTCACATACGGCCTGCGAAACGAACATCTGATTAGTGTTTGCAGAAATTTGTAAGCGCCCGGCAACACGCGTTGCCGGGCCTTCGCGCTGTCAGTAACCGCGCTCGAAACTCACTTCGCCGCGCAACGTTTCCTGCGCCTGGTACGCGCGCAAATTCTCGACAAATAATTGCACCATCATCCCCGGCGAAGTCGGCGCCGAGCTGTGCCCGGTCAGCAGCAACCCCCAGGCGGTCCAGAACGGATGGCGCTGGGGCAATGGTTCCTGACGGCAAACGTCAATCACCGCGCCGGCCAGATGGCCTTCCTTCAACGCTTCTACCAGGTCTGCATCGACCACCGCCACGCCGCGCCCGACGTTGATGAACAACCCGGTCGGCTTGAATTGCTTGAACAGCGCCGCATTGTACAAATCGTGGGTGTTCGGTGTGTTAGGCAGCAGGTTGACCACGTAGTCCACCTCACCCACCAGGCGCGGCAACGCGTCGAGCCCGGCAACTTCGACAAACGGCGCCTGCTCACGGGCCTCACTGGCAATGCCGTACAGCTCAACGCCAAACGGCTGCAGGAATTGCGCAACGCTGCGGCCGATATCACCGGTACCGACGATCAGCACTTTGCGCCCCGCCAGGCTCTGGCCCATGCGGTTATCCCACTTGCGCTCGACCTGGCTGACCAGCCGCGCCAGCACTTCACGCTCATGGCCAAGCATGTAAGTCAGCACGTATTCGGCCATCACCTGGCCAAAAATGCCCACGGCGCGGGTCAGGCGGTAATCCCGCGGCAGGCCGTCGGCCAGCAGCGGCGTGATGCCGGCCCAGGTGGATTGCAGCCATTGTGGCTGGTGCCCTTGGCGCAGCAAGGTGGCCAGAAGATCCGGCTGGCCCAGCCACACCGGGCAATCGGCCGCCAGGCGCGACAATTCGGCGGAGTCGCCGCTGGTCATGACCTCAAGGTCCGGCGCCGCTTCGCGCAGCAGCCGGGCGTACAGCGGGTGATCGTGTTCAGCAATCAGAACGCGCATGGTTCAAACCTTTCAAAAACACTGCAGGCGGCCGCCGGTCCAGTTCACTGTACCGTGCGGCCGCCGCCAAAAATTGAATTCCATTGATGAATGTGCCCCGGACGGGGCACTGACCGATCACATCGGGTCATTGCGTCGCAGCAGCTCTTCGGGCAAGTGTTCGATGTACTCGTCCTCGGCCGGCGGCATTTGCAGGTGGTAACCCTGCTTTTCGAGGTTCTCCAGAACCACGGTGATGTCCTCGCGGGACAGCTTGCGCTCCGGGCTCAGCACCAGGTCGAAGGCGTGGTGCGGCTTGCCGAAGGCGGCCAGCAGACTTTCCGGCACGCGCTCCAGTGCATCGCTTTTCAGCACGTAGAGGTACATCTCGTTTCGTTTGAGGCTGCGATAGATGGAGCAGATACGTTTCAAGGCTGTTCTCCGGCAATGGCCAGGCTGTCCAGCAGCGCCTGGCCCATCAGTTCGCGGCGCCAGCCACGCAGCGAATCTGGCAATTGGTAAGGCCCCTCGGGGTAGCCGCTCTTGACCAGGGCTTCAAGGGTTTTCTTGCGCAGCATCAGTTCCGGCGCCATGTCCAGGCGTTCGGCCTCGGCCTGGCCCAGGGCGCGCAGTTGCTTGATCAGCGTGGCGGCGTCCACCGGCAATGGCTCGGCAACCGCCGGTGGCCACTGGTCCATGGGCACGCTGCCGGCGCGCTTGATCAGGCCCAGCAGGAACTCGCCGTCCTGGCGCACGGTGCGCGGGTGCATGTCTTCGATCTTGCCCAGCGCGGCGAGGTTATCCGGCTGGGATTTGGCCAGGGGCCATAACGAGTGCTCACGGATGATCCGGTTGCGCGGCAGGTCACGGGCACGGGCTTGCTGTTCGCGCCAGGCGCACAGTTCGCGCAATACGGCGAGCTGGGCACGGGAGAGTTTCCAGGCGAGCTTGGCGTCGCGATAAACCTCGTACGGGTCGACTTCGCGGCGCAGGTTGGCCACCAGTTCGGCACCGTCTTCCAGGACCCAGGCGTATTTGTCGTCGGAAAGCTTCGGGCGCAGGCGTGTGTAGACTTCTGCCAGGTGCACCGCGTCTTCGGCAGCGTAGCTGATTTGCGTCTCGGACAATGGCCGCTGCAACCAGTCGGAGCGGGTCTCGCCCTTGGGCAACTCGATATCGAGGACGGCTTGCACCAACCGCGAATAGCCCATGGAGAAACCGAGGTTCAGGTAGGCCGCCGCCAGTTGCGTGTCGAACAACGGCACCGGCAGGCTGCCGGTCAGGCGCAGCAACACTTCCAGGTCTTCGCTGCACGCGTGTACCACCTTGATCACCGCCGGGTTCTCCAGCAAGGCGGCCAGGGGTTGCCAGTTGTCGATGGTCAGGGGGTCGATCAGGTAAGCGCGCACGCCATCACCGATCTGGATCAGCCCGGCAATGGGATAAAAAGTGTCGACCCGCATGAATTCGGTGTCGAGGGCGACGAATGGCAACTGCTGCCATTCGGCGCAGTGCTGGCCGAGGCTATCGTTGTCGCAGATCCAGTGAATATCGATGGCCACACGGCTCTCCCTTGAAGAATGGCGCGCAGTATATATCGCGAAAGGGAGTTGCGAGCATTCGCAGTACAGCATCCGCCATGAAAACTCTTATAGGAGCTGAAGAATAGTCCGACAGTCGGTACTTATCCTCTCTTACGCAGGACATACACCCGCCACATGGCTGAGCCGGGCATGAACTCCTGTTGACCGAGGACCTTGAAACCCGCCAGGCGAAACTCCGCCTCCACTTGCGCCCGGTGGCTGGCAACTGCCGCCGGGCCAGGCTGCAACGCCCGGTACCCGCTGTCGCTGTTGACCGAGACGATTACCGTGTCGCGGCTTACCCGATGAAACTCACCGAGCAGGGCCAGGCGCCCTTCTGCCGTTGGCACATGGCGAAACAACTCCAGGCAAAAAATGCAGTCCACCGCGTTGGCCGAAAGGCCGATGGAAAATGCCGACCCCTGGAAGGTCTTGATCCGCTTGAGCAAGCCCGGCGCGTGATGGGTACGGGCGTGGTCGAGCATGTCCTGGGAGTTGTCCGACGCCAGGATCACCCGGTTGCTGTGCTCGGCCAGCACCGGCCAAAAGCGCCCGGAGCCGCACGCCAGGTCGAGAATCAGCCCTGGCTCGCCGGCGATCTTCAGTGCACGGCGCACCAATTGCTCATCGCGCCACAACCCCAGGCGCCGCAACAGCCCCGGCGGACGCGTGTCGGCGCAGACCAGGGCATGCTGCTGGCCAGCGCGTTCGGCAAATTCAATCTCGATGGAAGACGGCGGTTGCGACGGCATCACACGACTCTGTTAATGGATCAGACATTCGCAGCTTAACCACCGTCTCGTGAAAAAAAGGTCGAAGGATTGTTCGCCGTTAATGCAGAACCAGTATCCAGCCCGCTGCCTGTCTGTTAACTGTCTGTGATCAGCGCCTTCATCTTCAGGCCTGGTGCAGATACCAGCGCCAATCCTGCTCGCCCACCTCGCCCATGAACTGACGGTATTCGGCCCGCTTGACCGCCAGGTATACGCCGAGGAATTCGCCGCCGAACGCCTCACGCGCCCAAACCGAGCCTTCAAGCGCACGCAAGGTGGTCAGCCAATCGGTGGGCAGCAACTCCTTGGCCTGGGCATAACCGTTGCCCTCCACCGGCGCGCCGGGGTCGCGCTGTTCGCGGATGCCCCGGTGGATACCGGCCAGAATCGCGGCCGCCGCGAGGTACGGGTTGGCGTCGGCGCCGCAGATACGGTGTTCGATATGCCGGGAAAACGCCGGTCCGCCGGGCACCCGCAGTGTGACGGTGCGGTTGTCCACGCCCCAGGTCGCGGCCAGCGGCGCGTAGCTGTTGGTCTGGAAGCGTCGATAGGAGTTGGCGTTGGGGCAGAACATCAGCAACGAGTCGAGCAAGGTGCTGAGCATGCCGCCCACCGCGTGGCGCAACAGCGGCGTGCCGTCGGGCGCTTCGCTGGCAAACAGGTTATTGCCGTCGCGGTCCGCCAGGCTGACGTGCATGTGCATGCCGGTGCCGGCCAGATCGTCGAACGGCTTGGCCATGAAACACGCGGTCATCCCGTGCTTGTGGGCTACGCCCTTGACCAGGCGCTTGTAACGCACCGCCTCGTCCATGGCTTGCAGGGCATCGTTGCGATGCTCCAGGGTGATTTCCACCTGGCCCGGGGCGTATTCGGAAATCGCCGTGCGCGCCGGGATACCCTGGAGTTTGCAGGCGCTGTAGAGGTCGGCGAGGAACGGTTCGATCTGCTCCAGCTCCCGCAGGCCGTAGACCTGGGTCGAGCGCGGGCGCCCGCCGTCGACATCCCGCGCCGGTTGCGGGCGGCCGTTGCTGTCGGGTTTCTGGTCGAGCAAATAGAACTCCAGCTCCGCCGCCATCACCGGGTAATAGCCGTCGGCCTTGAGGTCGTCAATCACCCTGGCCAGCAGGTGCCGGGGATCGGCCACGGTAGCGGGCATGCCTTCGGTGGGGTGCATGCTGACTTGCACTGCTGCCGTCGGGATCAGGCGCCACGGCATGCGCTGCAAACTGCCGCTGACCGGGTAAGCGCGGCAGTCGATATCACCGACTTCCCAGACCAGCCCGGAGTTCTCCACGTCGTCGCCATTGATGGTCAGGCCGAGGATGGTACTCGGCAGCGGCCGGCCACTTTCATAGACCGCCAGCAGTTCATCGCGGTGCAGCAGTTTGCCGCGAGGCACACCGTTGTTGTCGAGGATGAACAGCTCGAACATCTCGATATCCGGGTTCTGCTCAAGAAAGGACTGGGCTTCGTGCAGGGTGGCAAAGGGCGTGCTCATGGGCATTCTCATACGTTCGCGTCAGGCAGGCGCGCGGGCGCTGCCGGGCAGATGCGCGGGGCATCCATTCGGGCAAATCAACGTAGGAGAAAGGTGTCCGGTGGGCGTGCGTGGCGGCAGTGCCAGAGCGCCCAGAAGGCGAGTTCGGAAGGGAGGGCATCAGCGGTGACCCGACGACGATCCGGACGGCTGGACGCGGTGGCGCCGGGCGATGTCTCAGGGTGTGTGTCGGGGGAACCGTCCATGCGGGATTCACAGTAAAGAGATGCCGGGCAGCCTCACACGCGAGGTTAAGCCGTTAAATCCAGTCTTGATGGAGTTTGGTTGTGCCGTGGCTAAACATTTGCAAATAATGGCGGCCCTGCCCATGCCCAAGGACCCGACCGCATGAAAGCATTGCTGACCCTTTCCCTGCTGGCCGGCCTGTCTGCCCAGGCCCTGGCCGACAGCCCTGCGTCGCGCCTGGATGAAGTGCTCCAGCGCGGCGAAATGAGCGTCTGTACCACCGGCGACTACAAGCCCTACAGCTATTTGCGCCCGGACGGCAGCTACGAAGGCATCGACATTTCGATGGCCCAGTCCCTGGCCAAGAGCCTTGGGGTGCAGGTGAAGTGGGTGCCGACCACCTGGAAAACCCTGATGCCGGACTTCCTGGCCCAGCGCTGTGATATTGCGGTGGGTGGTATTTCAGTGTCCCTGGAGCGGCAGAAAAAGGCGTTTTTCAGCCAACCATTGGGCGTCGACGGCAAGATCCCGCTGGTGCGTTGCGCCGATGTGCAGCGCTATCAGACGGTGGAGCAGATCAATCAGCCGCAGGTACGGGTGATCGAGCCTGCGGGCGGCACCAATGAAGTATTTGCGCGGGCGCATTTGGGCAAGGCACAACTGACGCTGTTCCCGGATAACGTGACGATTTTCGAGGAACTGCTGGCGAACAAGGCGGACGTGATGATCACCGACGCCAGCGAGGCGCGGTATCAGCAGAAGCTCAAGCCGGGACTGTGCGCGGTGAATCCCGAGCGGTACATGCAGTACAGCGAAAAAGCGTTCCTGCTGCCCCGCGATGATGTCGCATGGAAGAGTTACGTGGACCAGTGGCTGCACTTGAGCACGGTGACCGGCGTGTATGACGGCATCATCAATCAGTGGCTGGCTGCGCCCTGACCAGCTCGACAAACGCCCTGCACGCCGCACTGCGATAGCCTCCCTTGCGGCTGAGCAACGCCGCCGTGCGTTGCGGCAACGGCGGGCTTAGCGGCACCGCCTGCAACCCCGGCTGCACCTGGGCAATCGCGCTGGGCAGGATGGTCGCCAACTGCGTATTTCGTACGATTTCGATAATCGCGCTGATGGAATTGGCCTCCATGGTAATCAGCGGTTTCACCGCCTGGCTGCGAAAATACTCATCGATATAGCGACGCGTGGCGAAGCCGGCATTCAGCAGCACCAACGGCTGCTGGAGCCACGACTGTCGATCAATGCCGGGATGACCGGCGCTCACCACTACGCTCAACGCCTCGACAAACACCCCTTCACACTCGATATCCGGCAAATGCTCGCCGGTAAAACCGATGCCGATATCCAGCAAATCCTCCGTCAGTGCCGCCTCCATGCGGTCCTGGGTCAGCTCCTCGACACTCACTGTAATCCCCGGATACAGCCCGTTAAATCGCGCCAGCAGCGGCCCGATCAGGTAGGCGGTAAATGTCGGCGTCATCGCCAGGCGCAAGCTGCCACGGCTCAGGTCCTGCACGTCATGCATGGCGCGGGTGCCGGCCTGCAGATCCTGCAAGGCCAGGCGCGCAAACCGCACATAGGCCTCGCCTGCATCGGTCAGGCTGACGCTTCTGCCGGAACGGTCCAGCAGTAGCGCACCGAGAGTGTCTTCCAGTTGCCGGATCTGCTGCGACAAGGTCGGCTGCGACACATGCAGCGCCTCCGCCGCCCGGGTGAAATTACGGTGCTCGGCAACGGCCAGCAGGTAGCGGATATGACGCAGCAACATGGAAGGCGCTCCAACTATAGGCATGACTTATAGAAACCATAATAAGCCGGTCTTGGACGCTATAGCTGAAAACTTCCATCCTTGCCCCATCAGCGACGCAAGGAGAACCACCATGCAAGATCTCATCGACGGCTTTCGCAAGTTCCAGGGTGAAGCCTTCACCCAACGCAGCGACCTGTTCAAACACCTGGCTACCACGCAAAACCCCGGCACGTTGTTCGTGTCTTGTTCCGACAGCCGCGTAGTCCCGGAACTGCTGACCCAGCAGGAACCCGGAGACCTGTTTGTGATCCGTAACGCCGGCAACATCGTCCCGTCCTACGGGCCGGAGCCTGGCGGCGTGTCGGCCACCGTCGAATACGCAGTGGCCGTTCTCGGCGTCAGCGACATCGTGATCTGCGGCCACTCCGACTGCGGTGCCATGACCGCGATCTCCACCTGCAAATGCCTCGACCACTTGCCCGCCGTGGCCAACTGGCTGCGCCACGCCGAGTCGGCCAAGGTGATCAACGCCGCCCGCACTCACGCATCGGATGCCGACCGGCTGAACTCGCTGGTACGGGAAAACGTGGTCGCCCAACTGGCCAACCTCAAGACCCACCCTTCCGTGGCCCTGGCCCTGGAACAAGGCCGGCTGAGCCTGCACGGCTGGGTCTACGACATCGAAAGCGGCGCCATCGACGCCCTGGATGGCCGCAACGGGCGCTTCATTTCGCTGCTCGACCACCCGGCCACCCGTGCCTACGCCGCCTGAACCTTATTCAAACCCAAGAGGACATCACCATGTTGCAATCCCAATTCGCCCAATCCCCACGCCTGGCCCTGGCCGACACCGTCATCGACATCAAGGCGCGCAAGAACCTGTCATGGCAGGACCTCACCGACGGCACCGGCCTGAGCCTGGCGTTCGTCACCGCCGCCCTGCTCGGCCAGCATCCGCTGCCCAAGGACGCTGCCGATGTGGTCTGCGACAAGCTTGGCCTCGACCAGGACGCCAGCCGCCTGCTGCAAACCGTGCCCCTGCGCGGCAGCTTCCCGGGCGGCGTGCCGACGGACCCGACCATGTACCGTTTCTATGAAATGCTGCAGGTCTACGGTTCGACCCTCAAGGCCCTGGTGCACGAACAATTTGGCGACGGCATCATCAGCGCGATCAACTTCAAGCTGGACATCAAGAAGGTCGAAGACCCGGACGGCGGCTCCCGCGCGGTGATCACCCTGGATGGCAAATACCTGCCGACCAAACCGTTCTGATTTGCCGGCAAACCGTCTACGCTCTTGGCACACCAACAAGATCGAGGGACGGGTAATGAAGGCAATGCTCCGAGCCACCTGGCTGCTGCTGTTATGTGTTGGCCAGGTGCACGCCGCCACCGCTGAGGAGGCGGATGCCCAAGCCGCCAAGGCCTTGCTGGAAAAGGCCTTGGCGTATTACCAGACGAATGGTGACAAGGCTTTTGCGGCGTTCAGCCGCCAGGGTGAATTCGTCGATCAGGACCGTTACGTGTTCGTGGTCAACACCAAGGGCGTGCTGCTGGCGAGTGGCGGGCCCTCTTCTGCGTTGATCGGGCGCGATGTTTCCGAGGTACTGGGGCCGGATTTGAACAAGTCGTTCAAGGAGGCGTTGACGGTGCCGGAAGGCAGTGGCATCCAGCAGGCCGATTACCGGTGGCAGAACTGGAATGACGGCAAGGTGGAACGCAAACATGTGTATTACCAGCGCGTCGGGCAGCGGATTTTGGCCGTTGGCTACTACCTGCCGCGGGCGACGCCGGAACATGCCAGAGCGCTGCGAAACAAAGCCGTCAAGGCGCTGGAGAAAGACCCGGTTGGGACGCTCAAGGCCATCAACGCCATGCAGGGTGGTTTTCTACAGGACGATTTGTATGTGTTTGTGGTTGACCTCGACACCCAGCGCTACGTGGCCCATGGCACGACTCCGCGGTTGGTGAATACGGATTTCAGCAAGATCAAGGATCCCGACGGGAAGCCGGTGGGTGAGCCGATCCTGGCGGTCATGGCCGAGCAGGATCAGGGGGAATACAAGTACCGCTGGAAAAATCCGGTGACCGGAAAGGTTGAGAACAAGCATGCGTATTTGCGCAAAACCGGACATTTCATGGTGGCTGTGGGGTATTACAGCCCGTGAAGGTCAGCTATTTAAATGCTGGAACGCAATCGAATGTGGGAGCGGGCT